>CAYQCG010000036.1:0-10380 GCA_964415925.1 uncultured Puniceicoccaceae bacterium
ATCCAGGTGGAAGAACTTGCCACGCGGTGCATCCAAACGCTCATAAGTATGAGCGCCAAAGTAATCGCGCTGTGCCTGTAACAAGTTGTGCGGCAGCCTGCCGGTTCGATAGCCATCGTAATAGCTGAGTGCACTGGAAAAACAGGGAACCGTGATCCCACGCTCGGCAGCAGTGGATACAACCTTTCGCCAATTTGACTGTGCCTTGTCGATGGCATCCATGAAGTAAGGATCAAGCAGGAGGTTGGCGAGGTCGGGATTATTCTCATAGGCCTCGGTTATCTTTTGCAGAAAGACAGCCCGGATAATGCAGCCGCCCCGCCAGATTTGGGCGATTTCACCAAAGTTCAGTGTCCAGTTATATTCCTTTTCTGCAGCCCGCATCAACTGGAAGCCCTGGGCATAGGAACATATTTTTGAACAGTAGAGTGCATCCTGCAGGGCTTTCAGAAAATCAGCATGTTTGCTATCCGGAAGTCTTTCCGCCTTAGGCCCTTTCAGGTGTGGTTCTGCAGCAACACGCTCTTCCTTGATGGCTGATAGTGTTCGGGCAAAGACAGCCTCCGCGACCGTAGGTGCGGGTGCTCCCAGGTCCAGCGCGCTGACACTCGTCCAGCGTCCGGTCCCCTTTTGTCCGGCGGTGTCCAGCACGACATCAACGAATGGTTTACCGGTTTTTGGATCGGTTTGCTGCAGGATGTCAGCAGTGATTTCTATCAGGAATGAATCCAGCACTCCGGTATTCCATTCGGCAAAGACTTTGCTCATTTCGGACGGGTTTAATCCGAGGACCTTTTGCATCATGTCATAGGCTTCACAGATCATCTGCATGTCGCCATATTCGATCCCGTTGTGGACCATTTTTACATAATGGCCTGCGCCATCAGCCCCAATATGAGTTGTACAGGGAACTCCCCCTTCAACCGGTTTACCGGGTTCCCCGCCCAGTATAGGTTTCCCGCTTTCCGGATCCACTTTTGCTGCAATCGCCTCCCAGATCGGCTTTAACTCCTTCCAGGCTTCCGGATCCCCTCCCGGCATCAGACTGGGTCCATAGCGGGCCCCCTCTTCACCTCCGGATACTCCACTACCGACAAAGCGTAGCTTTTTATCCCGTAGATCCCTTTCACGGCGTATAGTGTCCAGCCAGTGGGCGTTTCCACCGTCGATAATAATGTCACCCTCGTCCAGTAAAGGAATCAGGCCGTCTATTACGGCATCTGTCGCTTTACCGGCCTGAACCATGATGATGATTTTCCGGGGCTTTTTGAGAGATTCGACAAAATCCTTGAGTTCAACCTGCCCGGTCAGTCCACCGGGGGTGTCTGAATGCTCGGCAACAAAAGCTTCCATTTTGGAGGTCGTCCGGTTGTAGACGGAGATGCGGAAGCCGTGGTCGGCGATGTTGAGGGCGAGGTTTTGTCCCATGACGGCGAGGCCGATGAGACCAATGTCAGATAAAGGTTCGGGCATAGCTTTTTATGGTTACGAACGAAGGCTGGCCGTCAATCAGGGAATGCACAAGCCCAAAATCCAACACGTGTTGTGACCTGGCTCGTCAAGCGACCAGTAATTGTTGAAGCGATGCCATATCCGGAAATACCGGAACACCCGATGGCTCAAGCCGCTTGGCGGAAAAATGACCGCATGCCACGAGGATACAGGAGATGCACAGTTCTTGTGCAACTTCGTAATCGTGGTAAGTGTCCCCGATCATAAGGGTTGCCTGTGGTGTTACACCCGCGGTTTTGATCAGACGGTGACCGTTGCCAATCTTGCTTTCAGCGTAAATGTCGGCATGCCCAAATATATGGGTAAAGAACTCCCGCAGTGTGTGTTGGTCAATGATGGTCTCCAGCATTTCCTGGGGATAGGCTGAGAGGATAGACTGGCTTAAACCCTTCTTTTTAAAGTATGACAACAGATTCCGTGATTCCGGAAATAATCGGCATTCACTGCGACGCTCACCATAAGCTTTCATAAAGGAGACACTGTGATCATGAAACCGGCCTTCTATTCCCAGTTTTTCGTAATACCGAATCACGGGTATATCAAAAATCTCACGATAAGCCTCGATGGTCATGGGTTCACGGCCTTGCTCGATAAGCAATCCGTTAACGATATCCATACATAGCACGGCATCATCCAGCAAAGTCCCGTTCCAATCCCAGATAATATGCTGGTAGGCTGAAAGGTCAGGCATTTGGGGTGTCCAAGTGTTCATAGCTTATGGTTGCACAATACCCGTAAAGGTCAATTTCATCGTAAAATTACGAGTCTGTAATTTTGCCTAACCGGCTTTTATGAGGTTTCCCTTAGAACGATAATTCTCAGTTTGAACAGTGATTTCAAAGCAACTCGTATTTGGAACAATTACATTATTAAAGTCATAACCCTTTTCTTTTAAGAATTCTATCAATCGATCAACGTCACCAAATGGTCTATGTATTTCCATAGATATGACACGAGGCAGTGTGTTATCTCCAATTACTGCGGGTATCGTTTCGAATTCAGAACCTTCAATATCCATTTTAAGCCATGCGTTATTGCTAACATGAGGCTTTACAGTCTTAATTGGAATGCCGGGTGGGTGTGGGAAAATTTTACCTGCGTTAGATACGCTTGGACGGAAATAGACGGTTCCATCTTTTTTCCAGCATCCCATTTTGTGAACAGTTGCCTTGATGTTATTAATCGACAAATTCCTGAGCAGGATTTTGTAATTGCTTTCATCAGGTTCGTAGCAGGTTATTTTGGCATCAGGGTAAAGCTTATTGGCATAAATACTGAAAAGTCCTATGTTTGCACCGCAATCGACTATCATTTCGATCGGCTTTTCAGTTTTATGGGAAGGATACATTCCCTTGGTGAACTCTGCTGCAGTAATCATATCAGCCGCAGAACCTTTTCTTAAATAAAAGCGGCAAATTTTGTTGTGACAGCGACAAGCTACAGGCTCATTTTCGCCTCCAATTAGCTTATCAAAGAAATTTTGTAGTAATTGACGTCTCTTTTTCCGGGTAACCGACGTGATGATAATTATATTGCAGATAAACAGTATTCCTTTGTCCCTAAAAGTCATACCGATCATGGATCTTTTGGCGGCAAGGTATAAATGTGAGAGTTTGCGTGGCATTTTATATTTTTTACGAAAATATACATAAAAATATTAATATAACGGCTTCTGCCAATCATAGATTCATAATTCAGGTTGTTTCTCCCACCGTTCGTGCAGCATTTCTTTCTACTCTGACGCTGGCCCGGATTACAATAATTGCACCTGTTACAGCTAATACCGCAGCCAGATAGAACAGGTTTCTGGGTATTTCCCCAAAAACAAAATAGGCATATGTGCTGGCAAAAATCATTTGTCCCTGATTGCAAACGACTACCGCCTGGCCTCGAAGGTGGCGCATGCCCCAGTTGATAATACTATGACCTATGATCGTTGGAAGAATAATGAGTCCCAGCAGGTAGCTGACTTCCGGTAGAGTCCAGTCAACCGGCTCAAGCCATCCGGAAAACCGCCCAACCCCGGCTACGATCAGGCACATCACTCCACATACTGCGTAAAGCGGTACAACATAGAGCCATACAGAGGGCAGGTCCTTATTGCTGCGTGCTGACACTATGTAAAATCCGAAGAACAGCATGGCCGCAAAACATACGATATCACCGACTGCATGCTCAGGCCTTAGCTGCATATCTGATACTCCCAGAATCAGTATCACGCTGATGCCGATTAAGGTGCCGGCAACTTCCTGACGGTTAATGATCTCTTTGATGACAAAGAAGAGCAGAAACGGCATGACCAGAGGAGCCATATTCACAATCAGGGTAGCATGTGAAGCAGGTGTCATCCGTGCCCCGGTATTCCAGGCCATAAAATGCAGGGCAAGAAAGATTCCCGGCACGAGTTCTTTTTATGAGAGATGCCCAGGTATATTTGGATTGTTTGAAATGGTGAAGGAACACTGGCAGGAGAATTATCCCCGCCAAAGTGGTCCTGAGCCCTGCCAGCAAAACAGGGTCCAGCGTGCTTAAACGGATGAAGATAACCGCCGTCGACATGCAGGCAGTTCCGACAGCCATAACCCCGAACTTCCATAACATAGGCGGAGTAGCCTGTGGGAAACCCGTCGACTGTCAATCGCCCCTTACCTGCGACGGCGCCAAGAGTAGATACACAGTGCCATAACTAGTAGCAAACCGTAGGTCCCCGGCTCGGGCACAACATAGCCACCGCTCAGGCTGGTGATTTCAAACGAAGTCCCGACCGTAGCATTGACCTCTGGATCAGGTTTTCTACTGAAATTGATTAATGTATCCGTCGTATCAAGATCCCAATTGTTCAACGGAAAAGGCGCTTGAGGTAATCCATCTGTGGCAAAGATCATGTCCCCCTGGTTGCCGTTACTGCCACCCCCTTCGGGTAACTTGTCGACCAAACGTAAGCCTACGCCCCGAAGTTCACCTGTGATTCCGCTGCTATTCGCACTCTGCCAGAGTGGATTCGGGATGTCATCGTTCGGCACAAATCCAAAAGCCTCAAACTGTGACCCAAAACCGGAATTGAACGAGTTGATCTCCAGATCACCCAAACTGGCCGTTATGGTGACCGACTTGTTCCCATTCTCAGGCAGGCTCGTGGCTGTAAAGTGCAGCGTCTGCAGGGCATTATTATACTCCCCGAACTCCGGAGAGCCATTCAGATCTGGTTGCAGGGGATCACTGTCGTAAATGAAGTAACCCTCAATCGTGTCACCAACCCCAAATCCGAGGGCGGCGTCCGCAGTGTTTCGGAAAATCCCCGTAAAATCAACGCGGACGAGTTGGGCATTTAGTTGCGACAACGCAACAACAGAGAGAAGAAACGCGACAAATTTCATGTGCTGGAGTGTGTGTTAGAGTAATAGATTATATTAGGATGCATAATTCGCGTGATAAGACAAACTTAATTCACTGTGTAACAGACTCTTAACACTAGTAAATGCACCTGCATCTCGCATAGTGAACATAATAACACTTTTTACTTGATCCGCGTATTTCTTCCTGCTAAACTGCTTTTTTACTTCTTAATTCTGCCTTCCTAATTTTTAATTCAACCCATGGCCCGCACAAAGACCGCAACAAAATCCACGACCAAGAACAGCACCTCTGCCCCGGCCGCCAGCGGCAACCGGGAGTTGGATATGGCGCTGAGCGCGATTAACAAGCAGTTTGGCGACGGCGCCATCATGAAAATGGGCGAGGCGAGCAAGATGCAGGTGGATGTGATCGCCAGCGGCAGTGTGGCGATCGACCTGGCGCTGGGTGTAGGCGGCCTGCCCCGTGGGCGCATTGCCGAAATCTACGGTCCGGAAAGCAGTGGTAAAACAACCCTCTGTCTTTCCCTCATCGCCAAGGCCCAGCAGGCCGGTGGCAACGCCGTCTTCATCGACGTCGAACACGCCCTGGATCCTCGCTATGCCCGCATGCTTGGTGTGGATATCGACAGCCTTCTCGTCTCACAGCCGGAAAGTGGCGAAGATGCACTGAATATCGCCGAAACGCTGATTCGTTCAGGCGCGATTGACATCATCGTGGTGGACTCCGTTGCCGCACTGGTCTCCAAACAGGAACTCGATGGCCAGTTTGGCGACAGCACCGTCGGCTTGCAGGCACGAATGATGAGTCAGGCCATGCGTCGCCTCACTGCCGCCATCGCCCGCACCAAGTGCGTCTGTGTCTTCACCAACCAGATCCGTGAGAAGATCGGTGTGATGTTCGGCAATCCCGAGACGACACCCGGTGGCCGGGCCCTGAAATTTTTTGCCTCCGTTCGTATAGACATCCGCCGCATCGGTGCGATCAAAGACACCGCAGGCAAGGCCATTGGTAACCGCACCCGTCTCAAGGTCGTCAAGAACAAGGTGGCCCCACCCTACACCGAGTGCGAGTTCGACATCATGTACAACGAGGGCATCAGCAAGACCGGTTCCGTCCTCGACCTTGGCCTCGAGCATGACATCCTTGGTAAAAAAGGCTCTTGGATCAGCTACAAGGACAATCTCATTGGTCAGGGTCGCGAAGCCGCCAAGCAGTACCTGCGCGACAACCCCGATGTCATGACCGAGATCACCCAGGCCATCATGGGCAAAGTCAACGTCGTCGGCGGATCTGCGCTTGCCGAAGGTTCAGGCGATGAGGTACCCGCCTTGAAGGAAGGCTGAAGAACTCAGAATACAATGCGATTTGGTTTTATAATTTATGTGCACGCATCTTCGCAATAGCACTTACGCCTTACTCTGTAATACTTTTGTTTTTCGTTTCGTATTTTATCGAAGGTAGATTCCCTGATTTCATTGATATGCATATATTATATCTGACGACAGTACCGGTGATTATTCCAAGTGTTATATTTCTGACATTACTTCACAATGCTCTGACGTACAAACGTTTATGGCATTTCTGTCTTTCCGGTACAATCTTAGGTCTTAACTTGGGCGCATTACCAAAGGACTTGGATCGTTTTTATATGTATATAACGGCGTCCTTCGGTCTGGTTAGTATGGTTTGGTATTATTTCTCTATCAATCTACTGAAGAGGTATGATATCATCCAAAAACTGAGTCACACTTAATTCAGTATGCAAAATCTGGATACATACTGTGCCCTTGCCACACCGGAGGGAGAAAGCGCGCTGTGCATCGTACGGGTCAGTGGGCCGCAGTGCCTGCGGCTGTGCAATGACATCTTCGGAATCGACTCCCCTGCCCCACGCGCAGCTACCCTTCGTAACTACAAGTCAATTGACGAATCTGTCCTGGACCAGTGCGTCTTCACATACTTTGAAGGCGGAAAATCCTATACCGGTGAGCCAATGCTTGAATTTTCATTGCATGGCAATCCGATGATTGCCCAGAAAGTCCTTGAAGATTTGGTCTCCCGGGGTTGCCGTCTGGCTGAGCCCGGTGAATTTACCCGTAGCGCGTTTCTCAATGGTAAGATGGATCTCACCCAGGCCGAAGCCGTTCAGGATATAATCCGTGCCCGTAGTGATGCGGCCTTGGATGCTGCGCAAAAGCAATTGAATGGCGACATCGGGCGTCATGTCCAACGGCTTATCGATAAGTTACTAAAGATCACTGCGCAGATTGAAGTATACATCGATTTTCCGGAAGAAGATCTGCCACCTGAGGACGCTGAAGGCCCGTTAAAAGGGCTTTCCAGCTTGATTGAGGAATATGACAGGTTGATCAGCACGCAACACTACTCCAGCCTCTTGCATGAAGGAATCAAGGTCGTTATTATTGGTGAACCTAACGTAGGCAAAAGTAGCTTGTTAAATGCCTTGCTGGGACAAAGTAGAGCGATTGTTGATGCTCAGCCGGGCACTACTCGGGATTACATTGAGGACCGTATGATCATAGGCCGACACCTTTTCCGGGTTACGGATACTGCTGGTCTGCGCGAAGCGGCTGAAAGTATCGAGCGTGAAGGTATGCACCGGACCCATGATCAATTACAGCAGGCAGATATCGTGCTGGCTGTCGTCGACAGCACAACACAATCCCCCACCCTGCCCTCCACGGTGCATGAACTGCTCAATACAAAGATGCTATTGGTGATAGAAAACAAGTCAGATCTACGCGAAAGCCATGAGCAAAGGGATTTCCTGCCGAACTCGCCACATCTCAGTCTTTCCGCATTAACTGGTGAGGGCTTGGAAGATCTGAAAAAGGAAATGCTCTACATCGTCGAGTCGGAGCTTCGACCAATAGACAGCAATGCGATTCTGATCAATTCAAGACATGCTTCGGCATTACAAACAGCACAGGAAAATCTTCGGCAAGCCCGGGACAAGTTCAAGGCGGGAGAGTTTACTGAATTGGGGGCAACACATTTACATGACGCCATTCAGGCAATGGGGGACATTGCAGGGAGAATTGACAATGAGAGGATGCTGGACCAGCTTTTTGCCGAGTTTTGCATCGGTAAATGATTGGAACCCAACAGAATCCCTATGATGTCATAGTTTGTGGCGCCGGCCATGCGGGAACAGAGGCGGCATTGGCTGCTTCCCGTATGGGTGCACGTACGCTTTGTTTAACAGGCAATATCGACACGATCGCGCAAATGAGCTGTAATCCCGCCATAGGCGGACAAGCCAAAGGCCACATGGTCCGGGAGATCGATGCCCTTGGTGGAGCTATGGCACTGAACACGGATACAACGGCCATCCAGTTTCGTTTGCTCAACAGCTCAAAGGGTCCTGCTGTGCAGGCACCCAGGGCACAATGTGACAAGAAAGCCTACCAGTTCAGGATGAAGCATGCACTGGAGTTGCAGCAAGGCTTGGACTTGTTCCAGGCAGTGGTTTCGGGTTTGATTTATAAGAATGGCAAGGTGACGGGTGTCGAAACGAGTCTTGGCGTTGAATTTTATGGGAAATCCGTCGTAGTGACAACCGGAACCTTTCTGCGGGCCTTGATGCATATCGGAAAAAGCAAAACCGAAGGAGGGCGGGCAGGGGACTTTAGTGCCAAAACCCTTTCCGATAGCTTTACAGAGGCGGGTATTGAGCTCGAACGTCTCAAGACGGGCACGCCATGCCGTCTGCTCGGCAGCAGCATCGATTTTACGGAATTGGAAAAGCAGCCGGGAGATGCGGTCCCAATTCTTTTTGCCTTTTACGACACTCGGGGGTTCCCGGAGATGTTCCACGTGGAACATCGGCAGGAGGCTGCGGAATTTCTCGATAAAGCCTTGTTCCACGTGGAACATTCAGGCCAAAGGCTCGCAGGCTGGTTGCCGGGTCATGAGCAGGTGTCCTGCTGGATTACCTACACCGGAAGGGAAACCGAGCGGGTTGTGCGGGAGAATCTCCACCGGTCCGCGCTTTATGGTGGAGAGATATTTGGGTCCGGTCCGCGCTACTGTCCCAGCATCGAGGATAAGTATGTGAAGTTTTCGGATAAAAACCAGCATCGATTGTTTCTTGAGCCGGAGGGCCGCAATACGGACGAGTGGTACGTTAATGGCCTCTCCACCAGCTTGCCTTATGACGTTCAATATGAGATGCTTAGAAGTATTTGTGGATTGGAGAAAGCCGTGATGTTACGTCCAGCTTATGCAGTCGAATACGACTTTGCCCAACCGACGCAACTGTTTGCGTCTCTTGAGTCCAAGAAGGTTGAGAATTTATTTTTTGCTGGTCAGATAAACGGTACATCCGGATATGAAGAAGCCGGTTTCCAGGGTTTAATGGCGGGCATCAATGCTGTGCTTAAGTTAAGGCAGGAAGAGACGGTAATCCTCCAGAGGCATGAAGCGTATGGAGCTGTCCTGATTGATGATCTGGTCACTAAGGGGACTACCGAACCCTATCGGATGTTTACAAGTCGGGCCGAACACAGGTTATTATTGAATCATGGCAGCGCGGAAGTAAGACTTTTCAAGTATGCATCACGTTGCGGACTGATTGACGATGAGAGAGCACGCCGCATCGGCGAAAAGTCCAGATTGATCGATAAATGGTGTCAGCAACTCGAGGATGGACGCGGCCCGAACGGGTCATGGGGTGAACATTTACGAAGGGGTGGGGAAGTAGAGTCGCTGCCTCGGGAATTTCAAGCACTGAATATACCTGTTCGTGACGAGGTGGTTTACCGCCTTAGATACCGGGGTTATCTGGAAAGGGAACAAAGGCAGATCGAGAAAATGAGCCGATCGGAACATGTAAAGATTCCACATAACTTTGATTATCAACATGTTAAAGGATTAAGGAATGAGTGTCGGCAAAATCTCGACACAGTCCGGCCCTCTACGCTGGGTCAGGCATCCAGGATAAGCGGTGTCAATCCGGCAGATATCAGCCTCCTCCTTGTCGCATTACATTCAAATCACGCGGCTTGAAGAAAAGAGTGAAAATAGGTTTGCCTCATGCATGGGTGAAGCCTTGCATTAACAACTCTATCGTCTGCTATGAACCGAATTAACGGTAAGCGAATACTGGTTGTGGATGACGAGCCTGACGTCACCGAACTCGTCAGCTATAAGCTGAAGAGGGAAGGTTATCAGGTACAAGTGATTAACGACCCGCTTCTGTTTATGGGAAGCGCGCGAGAGTTCAATCCGGACTTGTTTATTCTCGATATCATGATGCCTGAATTGGACGGCTTGAAAATATGTCGTATGATCCGTTCTGATAACAACCTCAGTGCGGTCCCCATCATTTTCCTGACGGCTAAAGGCGAAGTTGAAGACCGCATAAAGGGACTGGAAACGGGTGCGGATGATTATCTCTCGAAACCCTTCGATGCGAAAGAGCTCATTCTACGCATAGGATTGATATTCAAGCGCATAGGCAGTGATAACGGGCAAGCCCAGCGCCAGCTG
>CAYQCG010000037.1:0-10373 GCA_964415925.1 uncultured Puniceicoccaceae bacterium
CGGTAAAATTACTTCCCGAAGGGGGGCACGCCGCGTTCACAGGTGGCTGCTACCCAGAAAATGCGGTTGCATTCTTCGGTCCTGTTTTTGACTGGTTTAAAGAATTTGCTAATTCTGAGTATAAACGTCTGCGTGTTGAATTTTATCTGGATTATTTTAATACAAGTTCTTCAAAGTGTTTACTCGATTTGTTTGAAATCCTGGAGCGGATGCACCGCGACGGCAGAGATGTTACGGTGAGGTGGTATTATTGTGAGGACGACGAAGAAATGCAAGAATCAGGAAAAGAATTTGCAGAAGACGTAACCTTTGATATTGAATTCGTAAGTCAATGAGCCGAGAAGACAACCAGTCTCTTTTTTCTGAGGAGTATGAATTAATACGCAGGGCAGAAATGTCCGTTGAGGACGTTTCAACCAAACGTCCAACTTACAAGGAGTTGCTGGAATCATACAAGAGACTGTTGAAGAAAACAGAAAAGATTGTCCGAATGGGAGATTCAACGCAGCAGAAACTTCTGCGAGCGCGTCAAATGCAGGAGTTGGCACTGTCCCGTTACCAAAGCCTGATAAGCCAGAAGAATGACATCCTGAGTATGATCACTCATGACCTGAAGAACCGGATTTCTCCAGTTATATCAGCAGCCTCACAACTTAAGGACGAAGGACTCGACAGTGAAGATGCGGAGTTCTTTCTCGAGATCATCCATAACAGCAGCATGGAGATGTTTTCCGCAGTAGAGGCAACCCTGGAACGGAAGACCGGGCCGGGCGACGAGATTGAGCCGGTTATTGTTGAGGTTCAAGTAAGCGAACTTGTGAGGCAAATGGTGAGTCAGTATGAGATACTGGCGAAACGAAAAAACCAGACAATTCACACAAAAGTTGAAGATGCTTTGGTTGCGCATATTGATGGCTTTCTTTTCAGCGATGTGATCGATAATCTGCTGAGTAATGCGATCAAGTATTCTCCAGAGAACAAGCGTATCTGGGTTCAACTGGAAAGCTCAGACGATTACTTCGAGTTAGTCGTTAAAGACGAAGGATTAGGCATGACAGAAGAGGATCTGGAGAATATATATCAGTCCCATAAGCGGCTCAGCGCAAAGCCAACGGGCGACGAGAGTTCTACTGGTGTAGGATTATCGATTGTAAGGCGGATAGTGGAATTGCACCATGGTGAAATCAGTGCAATGAGTGAAGGCAAAGATAAAGGTACCAGCTTTACCGTAACGATGCCAAAAGTCGGTAGCAAGCACACCGGCAGCCCGTTTAATCTCGAATAATCTAGTATTATTCGTCGGATGCTTTCTTACTGTCGTCGACGGCGATTTCCGGAGTCAGCTCAGGGCGGTCCTCCAATTCATTCAAGTCTTTATTAGGCCAAATTCGGCCCCCGTCGATACTCACTCTCATTTGGATTCCCGACTCATCGAGAATATATAATTTGAAGCGTGAATCAAAATAGTGGTTTTCATTGACTATTTCAGAGGTTCTTTCGGAAACCATGCCTGCTTCGGCTGTGGCGGTACCGCGTTGGAAAATGTATCCATTAGTCTTAACCTCCTCCATGAATTCTGTGTCCTTGAAAATCATGATCATGTAGTAAAATTTTCCCCCGAAACCAAGACCGACACCTGCCCCGGTGCCACGCATGTAGACTTCCTCACCGGTGATATTATCAGTTAATATACCGCCAAAACCGACACCGCCGGCAAAAGCATAAAACATTTCCTTTACATACAGGCACATATAGCCAGGTGCGGTATCCAATTCTTCCTGGATACCTTCATGCTTGCGGTTTAACCATCGCAGTGCCATCTCCCGCTTGTCCTTTACGTAATAGCGTTTGTCCTCAACGCTTTCGCCCTTGGGATTGGCACATCCGCTTAATCCCAGAAACGAAAGAACAAGTAGCGCTGAAAATAAACCGGGGAGTACTATAACTTTCACCATCTATATATACAAATTGACAGTGAAACAGGCTATATGTGCCTTGGGATTTGGGCAACACCAACTTGTTTACATTTACCGAATTTTACACACAATTTACGCTTATTGCTCTTTCGGGGTCAAGGATATGATGTAGGCGATTAACTGATCGGTTTCTTCTTCTGTAAATATACCCGCGTAGGTAGGCATAGAGGGAGCAAAGCCCTGAACCACGCTGGCCGGTGCATTGAGTATAGATTCACGCAGATATTCCTCATTTGCAACTACTTCCGAACCATCAGCAAGTTTTACCGTTTTATTATATATACCGTAGAGGCTCGGTGCGATATTGGTTGTGGCTTGAAGGTGGCAAACGTGACAGCCTTTTTCAGTGAAGACTTTCTGGCCCGCCACGGCCAGAGGATTTATTTCGCGGGTCGCCTGATCTTTTTTATGAGCCGATTCTACGGGTATGGTAATCATTAGATGAACTGCAAAGAAAGCAGCACCGAGTGTGAGGAAAGAAGCGGCCAGCCACCCTTTATAAACCATATAAAGATTCATCATTAACTTAATGATAATGAGAGCGACAACTATTACGACCATGATAAGGACGTTCCGTTCAGCTGCATAAGCTACCGGGAAATGGGCGCTGAGCATCAGGAAAATGACCGGAAACGTAATGTAGTGATTTGTCAGTGAGCGATACTTTGCCTGTTTGCCTAATGCCAGATTATGTGGTTTACCCTCTTTGAGGGCCTTCATCATCTTATTCTGGTTTGGTATGATATGGAAAAAGACGTTAGCCGACATCATCGTTCCAAGCATGGCTCCGACCTGCAAGTAAACAGCTCGACCATTAAAGAAGCCGTCCAGCCAGGCAGCGTAGAGAAAAACAGCTGTAAGGCTGATGAGTCCGCCGATGAGGGGGATTTTGTTTATCGGTGTTCTCCAGAACTGGTCATAAAGAATCCATCCAACCGCCAAGGATCCGATGCTAATAAGCACAGCCTGCCAGCCTGCCATACTGGATTTTGAGGGATCAAGCAGCAAGGTGTCGGCACTGGTGTAAAAAATTACGATCATTAAGGTAAACCCACTGATCCACGTGCTGTATGACTGCCACCGGAAAACGTGCAATTTCTGAGGGATGGAATCAGGCTCCAGAACTCGTTTATCCAGATGAAAAACGCCTCCGCCATGGAGCATGTCCATGTAACCAATACTTTTGGGATCAGCTTTTTTCAGGAGATTTAATTCCATCCAGGTAAAAAGCAGAGAATTGCCAATCCACATAATTGCGGCGACTATATGGATGAATCGAAATACAATTTCAGCAGTATTGAGAATCGTTAGTTCCATGAGTGAAATTCAGCAGTCTGTTTAGCCTGTGATGTCTAAGAAGAGAAAGACTTTTGGATGGATGTGGTTATATTAATAATATATGAATATAGACAGTTATGCTTGAGTGGATACCTGGGGCCTGAGGCGTAGTTTCCGGTTTTGATAGAGAAGCTGAAGAACCCTTTCAGGAGTCATAGGAGCTTTGGTCTCCGAAACTTGAGCAGGATTATATGCGTGAATTGCGTTTTTCAGGGCAAAGTAAGCTGCTATTCCATACATGAGCGGGGGTTCTCCCACTGCTTTGGAACCTAGGGGCCCACCCGGGTTATCCACGTTTTCGAGGAAATTTACAGCAATCTCATCAGGAAGCGCGTTTGCGTCAGGTGCCTTGTAGGTGGAAAGCGCCTGTGAGAGTAATTTACCTTCCTCGTCGTAAGCGAGTTCCTCGATAGTCATCCATCCGATGCCCTGAGCCAAACCGCCTTCAATTTGACCAAGATCGACGCTTGGTATAATGGTTCTACCGAGGTCGTGCGTGATGCAAGCCCTGTCAATCGTATAAGTTCCCCTGATACAATCGACTGTTACTTCAATATAGCAGGCGCCGTAGGAATAGTAGTGAAAGGGCTTACCTTTTCCTTTGACGGGATCGAAATTAATTTCAGGAGGAGTGTAGAAGCCATGGGCCATTAGAGCTCTGCGTGAAAGATAGGTTTTTAGAACAATTTCATCCCATCTCAAATCAGTTGGCTGTCCCTTGAGATAAACCGTTTCGTCAACAATCGATATATCCTCTGGATTCGCAGAAGATAATTCTTCGGAAGCGGTTAATATGATGGTATCGTGAATTTCACGACAGGCAATGATTGTGGCATTACCATTGAGATCAGTTGTTGCGCTGGCTGCGCTGGGCGAGATATTTGCAATACGCGAAGTGTTCGTACTGTTGACGCGAACACGTTCTGGGTTGATTCCGAAAGTGCGAGCTGCGATCGCTGCCATATTGGAACTGACTCCCTGGCCCATTTCAATACCACCAGTGGCTACACTGACCGATCCATCCGTGTAGACATGTACGAGACTGCTGCCCTGATTGAGAAATGTCTTGGTGAAACTTATCCCGAAGCATACCGGCATGACTGCCATCCCCTTTTTCCGGCTAAAGCTACCAGCGTTGTAAAGATCGATGCGTTTGCGTGCTTCCGTGAAGCTATATTTAGCTTCCAACACTTGCCAGCAGCGCTTCAACCGGTTGTCCTCAATCTCCTGTCCGTAGTGCATGACATAGCCCCTGGAGATAAGGTTTCTTTCCTGTATCCATTGTGGCGAGACGTTCATTTTCCCTGCAGCAAGATCAATTGCCACTTCTATCGGGAACATCCCCTGGGGTCCGCCGAAACCGCGGAAGGCAGTATTGGGAGGAAGGTTTGTCCGGCACGCGGCAGCCCTGATGCGGACATTGTGTTTCGCGTAGGCATTTGTGGAATGAACAACGGATCTTTCGAGTACCGGTGCAGACAGGTCCATGAATGCACCGGAGTTCTGGTAGTGATCGACTTCAAAAGCCAGAATATTTCCTTCAGTATCGAGACCCAGTTTGTAATCCTGTTTATAAGGGTGCCTTTTACCGGTCATCCGCATATCGTCGATCCGGTTGAGGACTATCTGCACAGGCTTTTTTAATTTGACTGCGGCAAGTGCTGCCATGCACGCCCAATGAGTTGCCTGGTCTTCTTTCCCCCCAAAACCACCGCCTATCCGCTTTACATCGACTTCCACCTTATGCATCGGGATACCTAGTATGCGGGCGATGAATTTCTGGCCGGCACTTGGGCTTTGTGTAGAAGAAAAAACTTTAATCTGACCGTCTTCAGTTGGAATTGCTCTTGCCCGGTTGGTTTCAAGGTACAAATGTTCCTGACCACCTAGATCGATCTTACCTTCAACGATAAGATCACATTTTTCCCAGGCGGAATCGACATCCCCTTTTTCATAGATGCGTGGTTCCTGCAGTAAGAGGCCTTTGTTGAAAGCATCTTTAGGACAAGTTACAACCGGGAGCGGCTCAATCTCCGCCTTACAGAGTTTAACTGCCTTGCGGGCTATTTCAGGAGTATTCGCCACAACCAGCGCGATCTGATGTCCCTGGAACATCACGGTATCACTGGCAAAGAGCGGTTCATCCTGAAAAACCGGTCCGATCATCGGATTACCGGGGATGTCCTTATATGAGAATACCGCGGTAACACCGGGGCATTTCCTGGCTTCAGCAAGATCGATCGATATCAGTTTACCGTGCGCTACCGGTGAAGCAAAGACCGCTCCATGGAGCAAGTCAGCAGGAGGTGGCTCATCGTCCACATAAAGTGATTGGCCGGTCACATGCAGTTTACTGTCAATATGCCTCATATAACAATTGCTCCGGGCATTCGGCAGGAAAGAGTTTCGTGAAGTGTGTTAATAATAATTGTCGTGCGAGGAGACGCTTGTATTCAGCACTCCCCCTGACATCGCTTATCGGGCTGATTTCGTCCATCGCGATTTCAATACATTCCCATACAGACTCGGGTTTGAGCATTTTGCCCTTGAGGAATCCACTGGCTTCTTTCAGGTGGAGTGGAATTGGTGCAACACCACCAAGACTAAGATGTGCTTCATCGATGATCCCATCAGCCACCTTCAATACCCCAGCGGAATTCACGCTGGCGATATCGAGCCAAGCTCTTTTTGAAACCTTTTCCCAGTTGATATACGTATTTTTATCAGGTTTTCCAAACCGGATTCGGGTTATAATCTCATCATCTGATTTTGCTAACTGTTTGTAGCCAAGGTAAAAGTCTTTTAATAAATGCCATCTGGAATGACCGTCACTCGTAATCTCAACCGAGGAATCCAGCGCGAGGAGCAATACGGTCATATCCGCAATAGGTGATGCATTGACAATATTTCCGCCTAATGTGGAGCGTGTTCGCACAGGCCAGCTTGCAATCAGTTCATTAAACTTACGGATGTCCGGAATAGTTTTTCGAATTAGAGGATCTTCACTCATGGACTCGAAGGTCATCCGCGCATCCATCATAATGAAATTATCGCTTTCGCGGGCTTCAGGAACCGGCGTATCATTGAGTATTGCCACAGGTGTATCTGGGATCTCCTCCCCCTTTTGGACATAGAGATCAGTGCCTCCGGCAATGCGAAAGCGTGCTGACGGATCGATTTCTACCTGTTCAGTTTCTACAGTTATCTTAGGCTGCATTTCCTTCAATTGATCAGGAATGCCCAGAAAATAGCCGGGTAAATGTCCGCTGTTACAAAGATGGTCTATTCGATCTTTTCCATCGGTTTCTGGCCGCAATTTCTGGGCGACTTTGAGTCCCGCATCCTTGATCGAACGATATCCTGTACACCGGCACAAGTTCCCTGAAATTGCGTGCATCAGACCGTCACGATTCAACGGTTTGGTTGAGTCCATCAACCATGCCGACAGCGAAACAATAAAACCCGGGGTACAGTATCCGCATTGCGTTCCACCCTCAACTACCATGGCCTTCTGTATTGGTGAAAGGTCGTGAAGATTCAGGCCCTCTATGGATACCACATGTTTACCGAGCATTTCACCCACCGGAATCAAGCAGGAGGTCATCGGTCGGTAAGTGACGACGTCATTGCACAGCTCACCGACAATAACGGTGCAGGCACCGCAGTCGCCCTCCTTACACCCTTCCTTGGTTCCGGTCAGGAGTTGGTGATTCCTGAGATAATCGAGCAAGAGAAAACCCGGTGGGAGCATAGCATCCACCACTTCATTGTTCAAAATGAAGCAAACACGTTGATTAATATTCATATTAAACCAAGTGTTTCGCGTTGTATCAGGATTTGTGCCGAAATACTGACGGCGATTTCTTCTGGCGTATTACTATCGAAATCAAGTCCAACGGGGGCAGTAATCCTTGAGAGTGTTTCCTTGCTGACCCCTTCATTGATCAGGCATTCCCGGATAGCGTGGATTTTCCGGTTACTTCCCATCAAGCCAATGAAGGGAAAAGGGTGGGGTAATATTCCCTTAAGTGCCTGCACGTCATTCGGGAAGTCATGAGTCATAATGATGGCAAAGGTAATCTCAGGATAAACTAAGTGATTTTCACATTTTGCAAAGTTATCGACCCATATAAGCTTACCATATTCGAATTGATGAAGCGTAAATATTTCACGTCTCCACTCGAAAAGACTAACGCTATATCCCAGCAGGCGCATTTGCTTTGCCAGGGCGACACCACAATGACCACCACCCCAGATATTGACTCGCCTTCGGTTGAACAAACGAATGAATGCCTTCCAGTCTTCCTTTGCATAACTCAACCAGGATGTGCACGCAGGATTTGAAGGAGAAGCTTCGATGAGCTTCACCCCTGTCTTAGAAAACTCCAGAGCGGCCCCGGGGGTTTTATCCATTTCATTGACTATACGGTCGACCAGCTCGAGGTCTTCCTGCGGATTGAAAATGCTGCATACTTGCGTCTGCGTTCCACCGCATATTAATCCCGATGGATGATCGCCGCTTTTGAAATGCTCCAGCTTAAGATATTGGGGAGAGAAATTCTTTCTTTCGAACGCTTCCCTGCCAAGGTCCAGGATTTTCAGTTCCAAAGCCCCACCACCAATGGTAGCGATTTGCTTGCCCTTTGAGGTGAGCAGCATGGTGGCCCCTGGAGTCCCCGGGGATCCTTTCGTGCATTCAATAACGGAACAGAAAAACACCGAATGCCCGTCATGCAATTCCTTTTGCAGATCAACCCATATGCTCAACATATGGTGACAATATTGCAAATCATGCCAGGGTCAAACTGACCAATATGGAGTAGATGAAATCACCAGCCCATCCACTTTGCATAGGCGTTGGTAAAGTCCCTGATAATATGGTCCTTGGTAAATTTATGCGTGCTGTGTTCTTTTCTATGACCAGAACGCATAACGATCTCGGCTGTTGCACGCCGAGGCTTACTTTGGGACGTGAATTCAGGAAAAGCGAAAGCTGCCTTTTCCCGACTGTGTCCGACAATGGCATAAACGAATTCTTCTTGATCACCGAAGTAAACGGTTAGTTCGAGACGTTCTTTACCGTTCGAAATTTCAACTCTACGGCCATTTGTTTCCAGCTGCTCGCTTATTTCCTCAAAGGCAGGAACAACCGTCTCCTCAAAGAAATCATCGAGGTTTTCCTGGGCGTCCAATTTGTTACTGGCAGGTTCACTGTAAAAATAACGGTCATGTGTCTGAACGATCTGGCTCAGGCGCTGTTTCCAATCATGATTTCTTGGCGTCCGTTCAGGTGGGCCATTACTTTCAATAAAGCTTTGGTGCACTTCAGGTGTGGATTTCCCGGTGGGATGCAAGGTTATCAGGTTAGCGATTTCCCTTCGGGCAGTTTCCGGCATCTTTCTTAATGCGCGGAAGGTATTTTGTATCGGATCCGGAGTAACTTTCTCAGCCCGCAGGCCTTTAACGAGAGCGTAGCACATGATGAGTAATACAGCGCAGAGTGGTAATGCTGTGGTAATGGCTGCGGTTTGTAGAGCCAGCAGTCCTCCGGTTAACAGTAATATCGATGCAACCACACCCTCGGTTATTGCCCAGAATACCCTTTGGCCGATGGGTGGGTCAGGGTGTCCGCCAGAGGTAAGGATATCCACAACCAACGATCCGGAGTCGGAACTGGTGACAAAAAAGATCGCGACTACAATGGTTGCCAAGCCTGCACTGATTAGGGATAATGGCAGTTGTTGTAGCATTGCAAATATGGCAGTCGGTAAAGTCAAAGAACTCGAAACTGCTTCCGAAAGTAAGCCTTGTTGATCACCAAACATCTCGAGCCAGATGGATGTGTTTCCAAAAACTGACATCCAGAAAAACGTCAATAGAGTCGGCGCAAGGAGAACACCGATAACAAATTCGCGTATGGTGCGACCGCGTGATACCCGGGCAATAAACATACCGACAAAAGGTGACCACGAAATCCACCAGCCCCAGTAAAACATGGTCCAAGCTTTTTGCCAATCCAGTCCAATGAAGGCATCCGTTTTGAAGGTCATTTGAACGAGGCTCGAAATGTAAGTTCCCGATCCCTGAACAAAAGCACTGAGTATAAACACTGTAGGGCCTAGGATAAAGACGAACATCAGGAGTAAAAACGCCATCACAAGGTTGGCTTCACTCAAACGCCGTATACCAACATCCACGCCGGTGACCACAGAAATGGTGGCAGCCGCAGTGATTGCCGCAATCAGAATGATCTGGTTTGTCGTGTTAAGATCCAGTATGCCAAGGTAATCTGTTCCGGCATTAATTTGCTGGACACCCAGACCTAACGATGTAGCAAGGCCAAACAAGGTTCCAAAGACCGCAATAATGTCCACAACGTGTCCGATGGGACCATAAATCCGGTTACCTAACAGTGGATAAAACGTCGAGCGAAGGGTGAGTGGCAGGTCATGTCGGTAGGAAAAATAGGCGAGCGATAAACCGACCACAATATAGATTGCCCACGCATGAAGACCCCAATGGAAGAAAGTAATGTTGATGGCCTGTCTTGCGGATTCGACCGTGGCAGGATCAGGACCGTTAGGACCACCGGGCGGATTGGTAAAATGGGAAACCGGTTCTGCGACACCGAAAAAGAGCAAACCAATCCCCATACCTGCGCTAAAGAGCATGGCGAACCATGTTAAATAGCTGTAATGCGGTTCTTCATCATCCTTACCTAGGCGGACTTTCCCATAAGGGCTGACCATCAGCCAAAGCACGAAAACAAGAAAGAAGGCTACCGATACAATATAAAACCAGCCAAAATTTTCTACGATACCATTTTGAATATAGGCAAACGCATTGGACATTTCATTACTAGCCAAAGCGCCGAGCAATACAAACAAGGCAATAACACTAGCCGAGATATAAAATACAATTGGATTAATCTTCATAACAAAATTGGAGCAACTAAGCTTGCGGATACTACCAGCACACTACTTATGGCTGTAAAGGTCAAGGGAAGCTTGGTTATTATATATAATAGTA
This sequence comes from uncultured Puniceicoccaceae bacterium, assembly GCA_964415925.1. GTDB lineage: Bacteria > Verrucomicrobiota > Verrucomicrobiia > Opitutales > Oceanipulchritudinaceae > CAYQCG01. The sequence continues at coordinate 10,344 of CAYQCG010000037.1, forward strand.
TATATATATCTAATATATTGAAAAAGGCAA
>CAYQCG010000038.1:0-10221 GCA_964415925.1 uncultured Puniceicoccaceae bacterium
AAGCTGACACCTCCCTTAAGATCGAGTCCCAACCTTAGCTTGCCTTGTGAACGTTTCAATAATTCTGCCAGCAGGATGTCGTTACGCTTTGCACGGTTTTTTATATCCGCAACATTGATATGGGGAAAGTATCCGGCCAGATCCATATCCGTCTCGGCACTCATTTTTTTCAACGTAGCGTAAAGGGTGGGATACTCACTGGAGTCCTGCTCCATCCTCTGCTCCGCAGAAGCAAGAAGGTTTTCAAATGATTCCTGCTGTGCGCTGTTTTCCTCGCGTAAAAATTGCGGGAAAGGGGTATCATTAACCGGCAAAAGACTGGTTACTGCAATGAGAAGGACCAGAAAGGTCAGACCAATTTTCCAGGTGATACTCGAGTTCATATTTTGCGAGTAAAGTAGGTAGCTTGTTTGAGTTTAGGCTTTCTTTTTCTCCTGCATGCGTGATTGCACGAATTGTTTGGAGACATCCATAGTGTTGTTATCACCTGTTCGCATCTTTACGCGGTCATCTTTGATAGTGACTATTTCACCGATAATCCCACCACTGGTAAGGACTTCGTCGCCTTGTTTGAGAGACTCCAGCAGTGCCTTGTGCTCTTTTTGTCGCTTCCGTTGGGAAGACATCATGAGGAACCACATTCCCCCGATAAATAGCATCATGATTATTAACATCATGCTGCCACCTCCTTGGGGAGCGCTTTCCTGGGCGAGGAATAACCAACCTTTTTGTATCATGTGTAGTCGTCAGGGCTTTGAATCAGGGAAAAACCCGCATCCTGCGATGCATGATCTTAAATGGCAAGTGTATATATGCTGTCTGATTTGCCGGTTCTAAACGAGTTCTCCGTATGCATTGGCATCCATCAGACTCTCCGTCTGGGACGCATCTTCCAGCTTTATCCTGATCAGCCATCCATCGCGGTAAGGCGATGTATTCACCTTTTCTGGTTCTGATTCGAGATCCTCGTTGATTTCTACAATTTCACCATTCACGGGTAAGTATAAATCACTTGCAGCCTTAACGGACTCTACTACCCCAAACGTATCTCCCTGACTGAAACTTGCCCCGACTTCCGGCAATTCCACAAAAGTAACATCGCCCAGGCTTTCCTGAGCATAGTCTGTTATGCCGACCACTGCGGTTCCGTCGCTATTCAGCTTCAACCACTCATGATCTTTCGTATACTTCAGCTCGTCAGGTATTTCACTCATTTTACAAAAACCATTTTTCGGATTAAAATTGTAAACATATCGTCATATCTGGATATGTCGTTTTGTATATTCAATGTTATTGTTGTCGTCTCGACAAGTATTTTCCAAGACAATCCGTATTATAGGCTTTTAAAGGAATCCCACGATTAAATTATGCATGTAAGGGCGGTTTTTTAATCTGCAGGCGCGATTTATTTCCACGTAAGTCCACCCACAGCTCCTGTTCCTTAATTGCCGAAGTAGCCAGTAATGCACTGCCTATGGGTTGCTCAAGTATGGGACTGAATGTTCCAGAGACAACTTTGCCGACTTCCTTGCCGGCAGAATTTTTTACTGCTGTACCTTCGCGGGCAATTCTTCGTCCTTCCAGCACGAAATATTTAATCTTGCTCTGTATCCCTCCGCTTTTCTCTAGAATAAGCGAATCCCGGCCAATGAAACCTCCAGATTTATCAGGTTTTACAGCCCACCCCAATCCGGCCTGTAAAGGACTGATTTCAAGGCTCAATTCATGCCCGTATAGTGGTAGACCAGCTTCAAGTCTTAACGAGTCCCGTGCACCCAGGCCCGTCAAATGTAATGCATGTTTTTGACCAGCGTCCCATAACATGTTGGCTACCTCCTCAGTGTCATTACTTTGACAATAAACCTCAAATCCGTCCTCACCGGTGTAGCCAGTTCGTCCAATATAGACTTCCGCATCTCCAAGGTTATATTCAGCTGACCTGAACCTTGACAGCTTACTGGTTCCTGGAACAAGCGAAGCAAGAATTGATTCAGATTTTGGGCCTTGCAATGCCAGAAGTGCATATTGTGCGGAAAGATTTAAGGCATCACAGTCAAAATCACCAGCATACTGCAAAATCCAGGCATAGTCCATTTCGACGTTAGCGGCATTGGCGACGACCATATATTGATCCTCTTGTGTACGATAAATGATTAGATCATCGATACAACCACCATCCGGATTGCAGAGTAGGTTGTATTGTGCCTGCCCAACAGAAATTTTCTCCAGATCGTTCGTAACTATGAAGTTGAGAAACTTCTGTGCTTCCGGTCCCGTAATCAGGATTTCGCCCATGTGGGAGACATCAAAGAGTCCTGCACTCCTTCTCACTGCCCGGTGCTCATCCTTGATACCAGTGTATTGGACGGGCATTTCCCAGCCGGCAAATGGCACCATGCGAGCTCCATGCATGATATGAAAGTCATAAAGCGGTGTTTTTTTAAGATCATTCGGCATGAAAATTACACTTGGCGTATACTGCAGTGAGGTCAATGTTCACAGTCGAAATCCCAACGGTTTGATAATCATGACTCGGGGCTTGCCATTCGCTCATAAGTTAAGCAATTTGAAATATATCCGATAGTTGCAGAAATCAGTGCATCATTGCGGCCTTGATTTTGGCCGCGCCCATGAACCTAATAATAGAGACCGAAGATCCAGACCCTGGGAGTATGAACGCCGTCCTTGAGACGGTCAAAAGGTTGACAGCATGAGCATGCTCGTCCTCGCAGTTCTACTGACTTTGGGGATTTCGAGCCTTTGTTCGATCCTGGAAGCCATCATTCTCAGCATTTCGACATCCGAGGTTGAAGCGCTCCGGAAAAAGCACCCACGCCTAGGGGCTATGCTGGAGCGTTTTCAAACTCGTATTGAGGAAACCAGTTCTGCTATCCTTTCGCTAAATACTATCGCGCACACAGCAGGCGCCGCATGGGTGGGAATCCTCGCTGCTACCCAAATTCCGGGACACGAGGGCCTCGTTATGGCGATTATGGTCGTGGCTATTTTACTTCTTTCAGAAATCCTTCCCAAAAACCTTGGTTTCACCTACAGGCGTTTCCTCGCGCCTTATATCGTCTATCCTCTTCAGCTTGTGCGCATTTCCATGTGGCCATTGGCCTACTTAGCCCGACACTCCGTGAGCGTTTTCGTAAGAGAAACAGAATATACTGAAGAAGAACAGGAGCAGGAAATCATCCTGTTGGCTGAAAAGCGTGCGCAGGAAGGCTCGCTGACACCCAGTGAAAGGGATATGATATCCAACGCGCTATCACTCGATAATATCCGCGTTTCTGAGATCATGACCCCTCGAACAGTTGTTAGCTTTGTTCCGGAGGACACGACCGTCGGTGAAACAAGCCGTGACTACAAGAATATCCCCTTTGCCCGGATGCCCGTTTATAAGGATAATATCGATAAAATAGTCGGTTTGGTCCGACGCCGCGATATCCTGCAAGCTGCCAGCGAAGATAAATTTGAACAGACCATGAAAGATTTAATGGCGGATATCGTATTTATCCCGGATACTGCATCAGCATTGAATGCCTTGCAGTTGTTTTTGCAAAAACATCAACAATTAGCCCTTGTGGTCGATGAATATGGCTCAACTGCTGGTGTGATTACTATCGAGGATGTCGTCGAGCATCTTCTGGGTAAGGAAATATATGAAGATTCGGATGTTGCCGTGGATATGCGTGAGTTGGCACGCCGTCAGGCAGAGTCTGCACCCGCTCCTGCTCCGTCAGAAAGCACATCTTTCCTCAGTACACCCTATTATCTAAGGAAAGGATAGTTTTTTTCAGCTTGGATGCAGACTATAGCTGAGTTTATGTTCAGTCCGTGACTACCGGTGTAATGGAACTGCAATTCTTTTTGGCATATTGGGTGCATGACCTAAATCCTTTCATCCTGCAGTTTACAGAAACCATTGGTATTCGCTGGTATGGCATGGCCTATCTGGCGGCTTTTGTCGTGTTCTACATTTTACTGCGTAGCTACTACAATAAAGGCCTTTCAGAGATCAATCCGGAACAGCAGGAATCCTTGGTCATGGCAGGTATTATTGGTGTATTGGCTGGTGGACGCCTTGGATACATGCTGCTCTACGACCTGGATAACTTTCTTGGCAATCCACTCCTGCTATTCAAGTTCTGGGACGGTGGAATTTCGGGAATGGCCTTCCACGGAGGACTTTTGGGTGTTATCTTTGCCATGATTTGGGTTTCCTGGCATAAGCGAATTTCCTTCCTGCATATGGGTGACGTTCTCGCCTCTTTGACTCCTCCAGGTCTTTTCTTTGGACGTCTCGCTAATTTTATTAACGGTGAGTTATGGGGTAAGGTAACCGATGTTCCCTGGGCAGTTATATTTCCGAAAAGTGGATCAGGTATACCTCCTGAGCTTGCCGCTGAACTCATTTCACCGCGACATCCGTCACAACTTTACGAGGCGTTTACTGAAGGTGTTCTGCTTACAGAATACTTTCAGTGGCGTTTTCGCAAAAGGAAGGAGTTTAACACTCCGACAGGACAACTCGGCGCAGAATTCCTTATCGGATATGCATGTGCTCGTATCTTCAGTGAGTTTTTCAGGGAACCGGATGCCAGTTTAATATTTGGGATGAGCCGCGGTATTTTCTACTCCATTTTTATGATACTGGCTGGAATCATTATTCTCTTGTGGGTAAGAAGCGGGCGTATAAACCGACAAGAGACGCAGTAAGTATTTATGATTCGGATTTCTTGATGTTTTTTTCTCGTGCGATCATCTCGTCACGCAAGGCCTCGAGTTCAGTTTCTTTTTCCTGCAATTCCTGGGCTTTTTCGAAGAGGGAGTTTTCGCTCTCCTCAATGAAATTCTCACGTTCCTGAAGCATCTGTTCTTTTTCAACTACTGCAGCTTCCCTGGCATCCAGTTCTTCTTTCAATACGGTAAATGATTCACGCATTTCTTCCGTAACGGGCGATTCGTCAGCTATGGTAACAGCTTCATCCGTTCCGGCATCAGATGCCGCCTGTTTTGATTTATCCTGTAATGCCTTAAGTTGTTCTTCCCGTTGCTTCAAGAGCCTGTCTTTTTGCTCAAAATAACTTTCTCGTGCTTTGAAGAGCATTTCCTGCTCCTGAAGTGCCCGTTCACGTTCATCGAGCAAGGCTTTGGCCCGCCTGAGAAGTCGGTCCTTTTCAAGTAATTCAGCTTCGCGTTCAAAGGGTGACCGAGTTAAGGTAGAATCCAACAGGGTTTTTTCTTCCGGTGTTGCGGACGTTTCAGGTTCGCTTTGTTTCCACGGTGGAGCAGTGCGGCGTAATATTTTGTCCAGTGACGATTCTTTTTCATCCGCAGGTTTATCTTCAGCGGGAGTGGACTCTTTCTCGACACCTTGGCCTTCGAGCTGTTGCATCTCCCGGTAACGTCGTAACATAGGGTGGGTTGCACGACGTGGAGGTGGTGGTGCTTTTTCGTCCATAAAATTATAACGGTATATTAGTTAACCAAATAATCCCTTTTTCAGCCTTCCAAATAATCCCCTCTGGCTCGGAGCTGATTGACCTGTTAGCGCGTGACGTGCTATCGCCACGGCCAATTGTTCTTTATCACCATCTTTCAATTTTTGGAATTTGGCTTCAAGTTCACCCTCTTGTAAAGCGGCTCTTTCGAGATCAGCGCGTTCTTCGGAAAATCGGGTCAAAAACTTATCCAATGCGTTTTTTACTCCAGTTTCCAGAGCCGCTGCCTGATTCCCGCTCAACGGAGTCGCATCAATGCTTCGCAGGGGTTTAAGGCCATATATTTTATAGAGTGTAGCTCGTTGGCTGGGTTCAAGACTATCGACAACCAAACCTACTGCTTCCACCAAATGGAGACCTGTAGAGCCAGGTCGAAAGGGTATATATCGTGCAAGAGTGTTCTCGTCCATCGTGCTGAGCGCGTTCAGGAAGTCTTTGAAATCACCCCCAATGACTACGTTTTGTGCCATTCTTCGGCTAAGTTCTGCAAATTGTCCGACCGTCTCCACCCCTTCCCCTTTGCAGAATTCCTGGGTTTCTGCAGAGAGATTTGTAAGGCTGAGCGGATAGTCTTCTGGTATTTCGAGTTTACGGATAGCTTTTTGCAGGTCGTCCTCTTCCTTTGCCTCTTGCTCCGGGTCAAACATGTCTCCGAAGGGATCATCAAATGCCAGCGTCTCTTTAAGAATATCTAGTAATGTCTTAAGCTTTTTTGGATCAGCAACATCCGGATGCATCTGTAATTCATCCCAGGATAGAATGAGATAGTTTTCCGGGGTATCAGACTGGTCGTTGTTATGCCATTCGTAGCCGGCATTTTCCGCAAGGGATTGCATATCCATCCCGGCCATCGGTGAGGAAGCAAAACGACTACGGATCTGCTCCCAGTCTTCTGCAGTGTAGGTGAGAGAATCGCTCATAACTATCTAGGATATTGTGGACTGATACTTATAGTGATGCTGTAGTCTGTAAATTTTATGCATCCAGCATATCCCCTTGTCGAATAATTTGCGAGGCCAGATTCTGGTAATCCTGCAAGACGCCATCTTCCTCATGTTGGGCCTGGCCGACGAGTGAAACTGGCAGACCCAGAGTTACCGCCCTGCGGACGACAACATCATCGCGTATCTCAGCTGGAAAAATCTTAGCTCTGGGGTGGATTTTTTTCTGTGTGCGATATTGGTTCAGGGAGAATTGCAGACGCATCTTGGGCACTTTAATATCCAGATCCTGCTTAATGCCGTTCATGATTACGCCGCAAATCGTTGCTGCCGGACCCATGCCGCTCTTCCTGAAGCTGGCGGCTCGTGCGTTAAATTTGCTGAGCTTACTGACAAGTAGCGTGAATCCAATAAGACTCAGAGCATCAGGTTGTGCTGGCACGTATACCTCGCTGGAACTGAAAATCCCGCACTGCGAGGCACGAAGTATGTTCGGAGGACAGTCAAAAAATATGAAATCATAATCGTCCTGAATTTCTTCCAACTGCTCGTGGAAGATCAAATAAGGAGGATGCCCCGGTTTGGGCTCATATTCCTGGTCCAAGTCAACCAGGTTGAATGTGGTCGGCACAATATCAAGACCGGGCAGTAAACATTGGCCCTCTTTATTAACCACTACGTCTTTTACGACACAGTCCTTCAGTCGTTCCGTTCCCGGGTTGAATATTGAATAAACAGCGCCATTTCCCGTTGTATTGATCTTGTTCCACCTCTCAAGACGCAGAAGCCAGATGCTTGAGTTTGATTGCGTATCGAGATCAAAAAGTAAGACACGCTTTCCCCGGCTGGCAATGCAAGCAGCCGTATTCACGATACAAGAGGTTTTACCTACACCCCCCTTGTAATTGATGAAGCTAATAGTTCTTGGCATTTAAATATCGTTTGAGCGCGTCTGCACGGATCACAAAGGTCGTCTGTAGTTGAGTAAGTATCTAATGGCGAGTTAATTCGACATTTTTGGGTAGAATTGACACCATCAATAAAGTAAACACGGTAGGGTATATTGATCATGTCGCAAGCGTGTAATCGATACAATTTTTACATATCTGAAAAGATATCTATCGATTGACAAAGCGCGTAATAGCAGGATTTTTTATAGTTATGAAGATAGTAGCCTATTTAAAACCACAGTGTGGTTGGAGTAACGGTGTTCGCGCTGTTATGCAGAAATACAATCTGGATTACGATGATCGCGATATTATCAATAATCCGGAGAATTATGCAGAAATGGTAGAGAAATCCGGCCAGTCTCTTTCCCCTTGTGTAGAAATAGATGGTGTAATGCTCGCTGATGTATCGGGCGAAGAAGTAGAAAAGTATCTGCTGTCCAATGAAAAAGTGGTCCCCAATGACCGCGATGCAGCTGCTCCCACCAATCAACCGTGTTCTGACGAGGAACATGCGCGGATGTCAGGGAGTCAAACGATCCGCTTTTTCTAGCTCATATTTAGATTCAGCCTGTCAGATTAGTTGCAGAATAATTACTTGATCTGACAGCTTAAATCACCACGCTTTTACCTTCGGGGACTCAGGGCCCCGTCCACCTTGCCTCTTTTATTGTGGCATCGCTTACATCATGATGTAAGGACCACTTTACTTCAATCATCTTAAAACATGCATAATCTTCCGCGCGAATTTCCATTCGGTCTCCCTGGACCACAGGGTTTGTATCATCCGCTCAATGAAAAAGACAGCTGCGGTGTTGGATTCCTTTGCCATCTTAAAGGAAGGCAATCTCATGACATCATTGAGGGAGCGATTGAAATGTGTATTAACATGGATCATCGGGGCGGTTGTGGGTGTGATCCAAACACAGGTGACGGTGCGGGTATTTTCATGCAATTACCGGATAAATTTTTCCATACAGTTGCAGAAGAAGAGGGTTTTGATCTTCCGGAATTCGGTCACTACGCCGTCGGACAAATATTTTTGTCACCTGACCCTGAAGAGCGTTTAAACTGCCAGAAGATTTTCGAGGATATCGTCCGTGAAGAAGGCCAAACTGTTTTGGGTTGGCGGGATGTCCCGGTTAATAACAAAAGTTTGGGCCGTTTTTCAGCCATTGCTGAGCCTTTCATGAGACAGGTCTTTATCAAGCGTTCTCCGGCTATCTCGAATACATTGGATTTTGAGCGTAAGCTTTATATTATCCGCAGGCATGCCTCCGATAATATTCGCTACAAGCAGATAGATGGCGGAGAACATTTCTACATCACAACGCTTTCTTCGAGGACGATTGTCTACAAGGGAATGCTCACCACCGAGCAACTGGATACCTACTATCCTGATCTCCACCATACTGACATGGAGACTGCCATGGCACTTGTGCATTCGCGTTTTTCAACAAACACGTTTCCAAGTTGGCCACGCGGTCAGCCTTACCGCTACATGTGCCACAATGGAGAAATCAATACCCTCCGCGGCAATGAGAACTGGATGATGGCTCGACAGGAATTACTGCACAGTGACGCCTTCAGTAAACAGGATTTAAACAAGCTTCTCCCTATCATACGCAGAGATGGCTCGGATTCTGCGAAATTTGATAATGCGCTGGAATTTCTTTTATTGTCTGGTCGCACACTGGCCCAGTCCGTCATGATGATGATACCTGAACCATGGGAAAATCATCTGCATATGTCACAGACAAAGCGCGACTTCTATGAGTATCACGCCTGTCTGATGGAACCTTGGGATGGCCCTGCCTCAATTGCTTTCTGTGATGGACAGTCGATTGGTGCGGTCCTTGACAGGAATGGTCTGCGTCCTTCCCGTTTCTATGTCACGAACGAAGATTTGGTTATCATGGCTTCCGAAGTCGGTGTTTTGAGTGTCGACCCGGCAACCGTAGTCAAAAAAGGACGTCTGGAGCCTGGACGCATGTTCCTCGTCGATACCAACGAGGGAAGAATTGTTCCTGATGAGGAAATCAAGGAATTGATTGCCAGAGAAAAGCCTTATAGCCAGTGGCTTGCGAACAGCCGTCTGGTTTTCAATGATCTTCCGGAAATCAAATCCCCTCATGCAAAGCCGGATCACCACAACCTTGTTCTGCGACAACGTTGTTTTGGTTATACCTTCGAGGATCATCGCTTTATACTCGGACCAAGTGCACAGACAGGTAATCAGCCTTTGGGATCAATGGGGAACGATGCTCCACTGGCGGTTCTCTCGGACAAGCCCCAGCTGTTGTATAACTACTTCAAGCAACTCTTTGCACAGGTTACCAACCCCGCTATTGATCCCATACGCGAGGAACTGATTACAGCTACTGTCACTTTTCTTGGGAGTGAAGGAGATCTACTGCATCCAAGTGAAGACAATTGCCGTATGATTCGGCTTGATAGTCCGATCATCAGCAATGACGACCTTGAACGTTTACGTCAGGTGGACAAGCCTGGGTTCCGCAGTGAAACTCTCCCAATTCTCTATAATCCGGATTTAACCGAAACCGGACTTGCTGAACAGACCCAGCACGGCGACACTCAGTGGGAAGAAGCCCGCTCAATGGATGAGATAAGCGGTAAATGTCTGGAAGTAGCCCTCGAGCAACTCTTCCAAAGTGCCGATTCAGCAATCCGTGAAGGTGTCAATCTACTGATCCTGTCCGACCGGGGAATTAATAAAAAGAAGGCCCCGATTCCGGCATTACTGGCGGTAGCAGGATTACACCATCACCTCATCCGTAATGGCATGAGAACGCGTGTGTCTCTTAT
>CAYQCG010000039.1:0-9935 GCA_964415925.1 uncultured Puniceicoccaceae bacterium
GTATACATTACAATACCCTATTTACTCTAACTGCTCCGTCTTCGGGTAATGGTTCCCGTTCCGCGATTTCCATAAGAAGCCCTAGTAAATGCGCACCTGCTTCGTTTAGATACTTGGGGCCTGCTTCCTTTGCCTTACTCAATATGTCGGGTGAAGTAGGTTCCGCTCTCAGGGTTTCGTCCCCCATGATCATTGGACATGGGGTTTCCAGTGCTGGGAGATCAGTGATCGCCGGATCCTGATCGTGCAGGTATGCAAGCAGTATTTGCAGTTCTGACCGGGAGCCACTGCGCGATGGATGGAAATCGAGGCCAAGACCGGCCAGGTTAATGCAGAACATCTGTAGGCCCAAATCGATCCTCGCATCACGGGCAGCGGCATCCACCAGGTCCTCGTTCCATGGACTGCTGTTATAAATTACTACTTTGCGAAATCCGCTTGCCTTAATCGAGGCCAACCACTCTTCCAGTGCGTTATGAGCTGTTTCAGGTTCCGTCTTGAAAACACTACTGCCACTGGTCCCCAATGCGAATCTGAAGGGTGGTGTAATAAGGACAGGTAAATCCTTCTCATCAGCTGTGAGCGATGACTTGAGCACGCACATGGCCACGGTTTCCTCGCTATCCAAAGGATAACCCAGACCCCAGTCAGACATGCCACAGACAGGCAGGATCACCAGTGCATTCTCCTTGTCTGGCATAGTCGCAAATTCCGTCCAGCTGAAGTTTGGCCAGAAGGTATCTGATTCACTGATACAAAGTATGCTCATCAAGCCCGTTGTAGTTCAGTAATATCCTCGTCTTTTAATGCCAGAAGGACAAGGCAGACACCCATAACGACAAACATCCTGTGCGCGGCGTCCTGCCCATTCCACGATTCTGACTGCCACATTAGAAACCATTCCGATCCGACCGTCAAAAAAGCCACATACCATTGCAAAAGGCTGACGGTCAAGCCGTAGCAACCCCATTTTTTGGCCATGTTGAATAGTTCTGCTTTATCTTCCCGGGCTTGCCATAGCTTCCATGTCCCTATTCCAATAATCACCATTGCCAGGGCTTCCCAGCCAATTATACTAACGTAAAAGGTATGATAGATTACTGGATTTTCGATCGCACGCCACATCGCCGCATTATCAGGAAAGGTCGTGCTCATGTTGAGGACGTTTTCCACAAAAGCGTAATTGGATCCGTAATCTGTAATGTTGTTGAATACAACAAGCAGCAGGAAAAAGGCATTTGCGGCCAAGAGTAGGATTTTGCAGTAGCGTAGATGCATTTTACTTCAATTATATGAGCAATTTCTCAACCGTGTTGACTTCAAGGTCCTCAAAATCCGGCAATTCCAGTTTCAGGACCTCTTCACCACTCACACGCTTACGGTTTGGTCTTCTGCTCAACAACTGGCTAAAGCTCTTGGCCTCTGTTATGATCAGTTGGGAAACATACCCCGGTGCAATTCGGCCGTAATTCTTTAGTCCCATTACAGTAGCAGGTCCCGTTGTAACCACGTTTAACGCATCGGCTAACCTGGAGTCCAGGTGTCCAATCCGTAGGCTTTGGACGAAGACTTCGAGCATGTCATAGTCACCATAGGCGTAAAATGAATCCCTGACATTGTCACTTGCGCAGGCTAACGTCGTACCTTGTTCCATGAATTCATGTAATAGGGTTACTCCGCGCCAGTAGGGAGTCTGGATATCCATGCCCTTGCCGATTCTACGATCCATTAAATACAAATTACATAAGGGCAGACTGATCACATGGACTCCAGCTTTCTTGACCAGGTCCAGGGTTTCTTTCTGCTCATCGAGGCAATGGGTTGCGAGGCTGCAGCAATGTCCACAGGCAACTGGATGCTTGAAGTCATTACGGATGACTGCCTCGGCGATGGTCTTGAGACATGCCGCATTAACATCGCCGTTCTCGTCCACGTGCAGGTCTAGGCCGACTCCATGTTCTGTCGCGAGTTTGATCAGCGCGTCATACTGTACCTCCAGATTTGTATTCATCAAAGGCATACCACCCAGTGTGTAGCTTCCATTTCCGACGCAGAATTCAGCAAGTTCCCGTGCTCCCGGTTCCGTGAAGATGGAGATATTGCAGAGTGGCACCCATTCTATTTCAATTCTGCCCTTCCACTCCGCCTTGAGGCGGTTAATCGCCTTGATCCGGTGCAAATCATTGGTCGAGTTGATGTCGAGGTGGGTTCTTAGCGCTGCTGTGCCTTGTGCCCAAGCAGTTTCCAGCGCAAAGCTGGCACGCTTATAGACATCTTCTTCCGTCCAGTAGACTTTGTCTTCATGCAGGTTCTGTAATGCTTCATCAAAGGTCCCGCTCTTGTTCGGCGCACGCTCCCAGGAATGTGTTTTATCCAAATGCGTGTGCGCATCGATCATACCGGGTAACAGTATGTTACCGTTCAAATCCTCAGTTTTGTTTTCTCCACGGTTATTTTCTGTTCCGGCTAGTTCAACTGATTCAATCTGTCTACCATTGATCTTAACATCACACAGGATTGCTGGATTCAGCTTCAGGTCCTCATCAAGGTCAGGACACATCCCCTCGGGCAGAGACACAATCGGTACGCGTGCATTCTTTAAAAGTAGGCTCATTCGATATCCGCGTGCTCCAGTAACTCTTTCAAATTTGCTCCTCTTTCCAGAATGCCTTGAGCAAGAAACTGTTCCTGGCTCTTCGACCAGACCGCATAATCCATCGGTGCCATGATGTTCATGCCATCTGGCATGACTAATTCCCGGATTGATTCCAGAGACTTCTCTTGATGGGCATGTTGAAGTTCGGGATTATATTTCTCGATGATTAATCGGGCAGATGCTTCAATATGGGATAGTGCATACTCCCAGCCCTTCTCAGATGCTTCAAGGAACGCCTCGATTTGCTCCGGATGCCCTTTCAGGAATTCACTGTCCGTAAAAAATACTTGGGAGTATGCCAGATAGCCATGGTCTTTTGCCATCAGGATTCCCGCGGACTCATCACTTTCCAACTGCAGCTTGATGAATTCATCGATCAGATACCCTTGCATGACATCGACTTCACCATTCAAGAGAATTTCGACATTGTAGCCCACTTTCATCGTTTCCAGATTTGGAATCTCGATACCTTCATGAGCCAGTGCTAACTGTATGACCTTCTCTCCATCCGGATGTATGCCGATTCTCTTTCCCCGGAAGTCCTTGATATCCACAACCCCGCTTTCCTTTAAATACATCCAGCCCATCGGACTTCCCTGAAACATCGTGGCCAGTGCTTTGATATCGGCACCATTGCTATGTGCCGCAAGCAATACATTGCTTTCCGCTGATCCAATACAGTGCTTCGTTTCGAGCACTCTTTCAACCGTATCCTGGCCAAAGGTTACCGGTCTGATCTCTACCACCAGGCCTGCTGACTTATAGTAGCCTTGCTCAATTGCCTGGTAGATGCCCGCAAACTGGACATTGTGTATCCAGTCAAGCTGCATCACGATTGGAAACAGCTTCTGCTCTCTCGCCTTCAGCGGAAGGCATGTAAAGCTCAGCAAAAGCAGGCTGACGACAACCCAGTTGGTCCGGGCTTTTGTCAAACCAGATATTGTAATTGCACAAAAATTAGCTTTCACCATCTCCATTGTTAAGAATTATGCATCTCCCCCTGCGACAAATTGTAGTCCTATATTGATACTTTCTCCGAACCTGACCGATTCTCTCAGCGATGAATGGTCCTCATATGTATCTCCTCTTATCCGCAATGCCCGTAGGTTCAGTTTCAGGGGATTTTCTCCAAAGGGGTAGGGCGTTAATTCATAGCAGTCACTGCCTTTTGGCTCGCAGACGATTTCATGTAAGTTGCCACTATGATCCGGGTGCTTGTGCCTTAACGGCAATGTTGTATCATATCGGACACAGCATATCAGCGATAGGCTGTCGCAGGCTTGCAGGAATTCGAATCCTTTCTGCAGATTCCTTACCCCTGTATGCGTTTCCCCATCTCCTTTCAGTGTATCAGCGAGTTCCTTCTGTCTGGAGCGCTGTCCTTCAATAAAGGCAGTATGGAGGTCCCTTTCCGCCTCGTTCAGTGTGCTGAGATCCGCTTGCTCAGTCAGCAGGTTAACCGTGTGCATACTCACCAGGATGGCAGCATACGGATCGACCGATGCGACTGTTTCGGTGGCTTGGCCGCTGACTGCTAGATAGTCGCAAAAATCAATTTCCTCGAACGCATCATAGGTGCCGACAAGCTCTTTGGAAAATGCACTGGGCAAGCCTTCCTTCGTAATTTCCGGCGAGGAATCACGCGTCTCCCACGCATCATCATGACGTGTTACGCCTATGAGAGTCGACTCTACAGGTTCAGGCTTGTAAAAGCGCTCGTTCCCCCAGCAGCTTGCGAATTCCCCTGCTAAACGTGCATGGTCAGGGTGCTTGATCAGCAACCACCCGTCAGATTCTCTGATGCGGATCATTATCCGCCCACATCAGCAGAGAAGGTGCCATTTCAAACAATTAGGTGTGATCGTAACTTCTTTGGCAGTCTTTCTGCTATTACCAATAATTATGGGGAATTTTATTAATGAGTTATTTACTGAGGACCTTCTGAAGCAACTGAAAGTTATATTGGGTGAAGAGTATGTTCTCGTAAATGATGACAAAGTTGAAAAGTTATCCAAAGATTTCTACTGGTATTCTCCGGTCCTTAAGAAAAGATTGGACAATAACCGAGCAGATGTGGTCATTCTGCCGGGAAATCGTGACGAGCTGGCACGGTGTATCAAGGCCTGTTTCAAGGCAGGCGTGCCCATTGTCCCGCGTGGTGGGGGAACCGGTAACTACGGGCAGGCCATTCCGTTATACGGTGGTGTCGTTGTTGATGCCAGTAGGCTTGACCGTATCTTTAGTCTCGACGGTGTCGCCCATGTTGAAGCAGGTGCAAGGATAGGTACAATCGAACCAAGGGCGCGTGAGATCGGCTGGGAAATGCGATGTTTACCCTCTACTTGGGTTAAAAGTTCCATCGGTGGCTTCCTCTGCGGTGGTTCGGGAGGTATTGGCTCGATTACATGGGGTGGCATCAATAACAGGGATAATGTCAAGTCGATGACTATCATGACTGCTGAAGAGGAGCCGCGGACGATCAAACTGGAAGGTCCAGATAATCTTAAAGCCCTGCACACGTATGGAACTACTGGCTTCCTTATTGAGTTGGAGATGAGCCTCGCACCAAAACGGGATTACAACCAGGTCATTCTGAGCCATCAGGATTGGGATACCTTGATCGATTTCACTGACGCAATTGCGCGTGACGATGAAATCGGGAAGCGCAATGTTTCGCAGTTCGAGTGGCCCATACCTTCTTACTTCAAGCCGTTAAAAAAATACACCCTTGAGGGCCATCACTCCAGCTTCATCCTTGTAGAAAAAGGTGCCACGGATGAAGTCCTTGAGCGGGCGAAGAAAGCGGGAGTTGTTAATCCTTACCGAAAGGAACTTCCCGATCCGCCGAAACCTCCTTATCTTTCCGATTACACATGGAATCATACTACGCTTTGGGCATTGAAAAATGATCCTTCCATCACGTATCTGCAATCAGGCTTGGGTAATAATTTTCGCGATCAAATCAAAATGCTCTGGGAGCGCTTTCCCGGTGAACTCCGTTTCCATCTCCTCTGGACTAAAGGTAACTCGAAACTCGATCGTGCCTTGTCACGTGCACAGGAGGGGAGTGATGTAGTGGTAGGCTCAATACCGCTTGTCCACTATACATCCGAGGAGCGTCTTAATGAAATCATTGAGTATTGCGATGAGATTGGAGTATTTACTGCCAACCAGCATACCTGTATCCTTGAGGAAGGTGGCAGGCACCCCAATATCGGGGAGAAGCGGAAACTAAAATCAGAGGTCGATCCCAAGGGACTCTTTAACCCGGGCAAGATGAAGTCCTACGAGCATAACCCTTTTGCCCTGAGTGCCAGTTCCTGAGATTATCTAAGATGGACACTGATACCTTCCAGCAGGCATATCCGGATCTGGAGGTTTCTCTGGGTCAGTCCATGCGCACAAGCGACGGAACCCAACTGATTGCCGATGTTTATACCCCGAAGCAATCAGGTGAGTTCCCTGTGCTGCTGATGCGCCAGCCCTATGGGCGCGATATTGCCTCTACTGTTGTATACGCTCAGCCGTCCTGGTTTGCCCGGCAAGGTTATATCGTTGCCATTCAGGATGTCAGGGGACGCGGTGGTTCTGAGGGCACTTTCTATACTTTCCGCAATGAATCCGAAGATGGTTACGAGGCTGTGGAATGGGCGGCTGCGCTGCCTAAGTCCAACGGCAGGGTAGGCATGTACGGCTTTTCCTATCAGGGTGCTACGCAACTTTTGGCCGCCCTGAAAAAACCTCCGGCACTCCAGGCTATTGCCCCACATATGACGGCCTTTGATTTATATTCGGGTTGGTTCTACAGGTCAGGTCTTCTCTGTCTTGCCAATACCCTCGGATGGGGTAACCAGATGCTGCGGGAAGATGCACAGCGGGCAGGTTGTGAGGATACTTACTTCGCCCTCGAAGACTCCTGTCGAAATAATATCGGGCTTTGCCATTCCTTTCCCGTCAACCGTTGTCAGCCCCTCACTACTGATAACTCTTTACCCTCATACGTCAGTGATTGGCTGGCTCACAGCAAAAAGGATAATTATTGGAAAGAATTCGATCTGCTCGAATCTTCCGCTCAGCTCGACATCCCCATCTTCCATCTTGCTGGATGGCACGACTACTTCCTCCGTGGCTCTATGGACGGTTATGATGCAATGAAAGAGCATTCACCCGGTAAACAGTTTCTCGTTGTTGGTCCGTGGAGTCACATACCTTGGGGTGATAAACTGGCCGGTGTCAGTCTCCGTGAGTCTGCGCGTATCGATACGGATGCTCTATTGCTGCGCTGGTTTGATCGCTGGCTGAAGGATGATGCTTCTGCCGCTCCTGATACTACAGGCGTCAGGTATTTTGTTATGGGGTCAAATGAATGGAAAAATGCCCCTTCATGGCCGCCCCCTGAAGTTGTACACACGAATTATTTCCTGACCTCTCAAGATCGTGCCAATTCCCGCTTTGGTAATGGAGCTATGGATACAGTTGAGCCCAAAAAGAATTCGTGGGATTGCTATAACTATGATCACGAAGTGACTGTTACGGCCCCGGGTTTCAACGGTGGAATGCTTCAATACGGCCCATTTGATCTAAGCTTTAGCCAGCAGGATAACAATATACTGGTTTATTCAACTACACCCTTTAGGAAGCCCGTTTTCTTTGCAGGAAAACCCGTCCTCAGGTTGTTTGTTCAGAGTTCCGCGCCCGATACTGCCTTTATTGCCCGTCTTTCTATTGTGGCAACCAAAGGGTTGGCACGCTTCCTCTGTCTGGGTGCAGCAATGCTGCGTGATGCCGAAACGGGTGATGACGGTGTTAAATGTTTGGAGATTAAAATTGATGATCTGGCCTGTCAATTGGATGCCGGTGAATCCCTCCGGCTCGATATCGCCAGTTCCGCCTTCCCTTTGCTGATTCGGCACCCGAATTCCTTGTCCGATCCAGCTTCAATCGCATCTCCTGCCGAATACAAACGCGCCACACAGGTCATCTATCATGGGCCGTCTCACCCTTCATGTTTAAGGATTCCCGCCCATGGCCTCTGATCTGCCAATGATCCGCTTTTCCAATGTCCGGAAACAGTATCCCAAAGGGCCTCTCGTCCTGGATGATATCGATTTAACAGTTGAACGAAACGAGTTTATTACCTTTATCGGGCCTAGTGGTTGTGGAAAATCTACTATATTGAAATTGCTTGCAGGGCTTACACCATTAACCTCCGGTGAGCTGATCATTGACGGAATGATTCCCGAGAATGCCCGGGAAGAAACATTCTTTGTCTTTCAGGAGGCTAATCTCCTCCCTTGGTTGCGTGTTCAGCAAAACGTTGAAGTCCCCATGCGCCTTGCCGGTGAAAGTAGGGAACGCCGGACTGCAAAGGCAGATGAGATGATAAGACTGGTTGGACTGCAGGAAGCTCGCAGAAAGTTCCCCTGGCAGCTTTCTGGTGGAATGAGAATGCGCGTTTCCCTTGCCCGGGCGTTAAGCCTTTCTCCTCGTATCCTCCTTCTTGATGAACCTTTTGGTGCACTGGATGAGATGACGCGTGACCGCCTTAATGAGGAATTACTCGAAATTCGGCAACGCGATCCTTTCACCGCCTTTTTCGTCACGCATTCTGTTGCCGAAGCAGTCTTCCTTTCATCCCGTATTATCGTGCTTTCGGCCAATCCGGGGCGTATCGCTCAGGTAATCGAAATCCCCTTCGAGTTCCCCAGGCATGCGGAACTCCGTGAGTCTGAGGAATACCTGCACTGGTTGGGTGTTGCGACGCATGCCTTACGTTCGGTCAACCTCCAGGTTGAAGTCTCCTATGAAACTGCAAAAGCATAAGGTTTGGTTCTTGCCGGTCTTTAGCGGGCTACTGCTTACAGGTTTTTGGTACCTGGTCGGATATGTCTACGCGCAGCAGCATGGATATAATGTCCAGAAGGTGATCATTCCTTTCCCTCACCAGATATTCGAGGCAATCCTTAAAGAGCATGAAGTTCTGCTCTCGGCCATGATGAAGACCGCATGGGCGGCGCTCTTAGGTTTTGTATCCGCGGTTACGGTAGGTTATCTGATTGCTATGGTGCTTGCTTCAGCAGTTTGGGTGAAACAATCGCTCTATCCATGGGTGCTCGTACTGCAAATGACTCCCGTCGTCATTCTAGCGCCGATTTTTGCCCTGTGGATTGGCCAGGGCCTCCCCAGTATTACTCTGGTTACTTTCATGATCGGGTTCTTCCCGGTTGTTGCCAATACCACCATGGGCCTGGTCTCCACTGATAACAACCTGCTCAATCTCTTCAAGATGTGTAATGCCTCAAAAATCCAGGAGGTTTTCTTTCTCAGGGTCCCCTATTCGATGCCATATTTCCTTACGGGAATGAAGATTGCCGGCACGCTTGCTCCGATTGGCGCGATTACTGGGGATATCTTCGCCGGCAGCTATGCGAGCGGGGAAGGGGGGCTCGGATTTCTGACCATCATTTTTAATTCACAATTAAAAATTGATGCCCTTTACGCTACCGCCTTCACGGCTTGTCTTTTAGGTTTCATTTTTGTTGGAACTGTTAATCTGCTACATTGGTATTTATTAAAGAATTGGCACGAATCCATGATCAGCAAGGAAACATGAAAAAGTATCGGTATCTGTATTCAGTAAAATCATTCCTCTTCGCTTTACTTGTGTCTTGGTTTTCTTCCGGATGTAGCGGCCCGGAGAGGACTGTGAATGACGACGGTGAGGAGCTCTTCAGGATCGTGGTCCAGACGGACTGGTATGCCCAGCCGGAACACGGTGGATTTTATCAGGCCCTGGCCGAGGGCTACTATGAGGCCGCTGGTTTGGACGTGGAGATCCTTCCCGGTGGTCCTAATACTGTAGCCCCTCAGAAAATAGCACAGGGGACTGTCCAGATTGCGATTGGTCGCAGTGATGACGTCATCCTCTTTGCCGACCGCGGAGTTCCTTTGTTTCTTGCCGGTGCATTTATGCAGAAAGACCCGCAGGCCATCCTCTTTCACAAAGAGACGGGTATTGAAAGCTTTGAAGACCTCGATGGCAGGACAATTATGGCAACACCCGAGGCAGCGTTTCTTCGTATTATCGAACGCACCTATGATATCCAGCTAAAGGTGACTCCACTTGATTATGGTATGAGCCGATTCCTCGCTGATAAAGATTTTATTCAGCAATGCTTCATTACCAACGAGCCATATTACGTTGCTGAAAATGGTGCCAATCCAGGTACCCTCCTTATTTCTGATTCCGGTTTCCGCCCTTATCGTGTCTGGTATTGTC
>CAYQCG010000040.1:0-9923 GCA_964415925.1 uncultured Puniceicoccaceae bacterium
GCCGAAGCTTATGCCAATATTGGCACTCCCGGAAACACCGGAACACGCATCTGGTGCGTCAGTGGCCATGTCAAAAGGCCCGGATATTACGAACTGGTCAACGGGGACGTCACTATGGGTGAGTTGATCAATGATATTTGTGGCGGCCTTAATACTGGACGTAGCCTCAAGGCCATCATTCCCGGTGGATCCAGCGCCAAGGTACTAAAGGCGGATGAACGCTTTCAGGGAAAACTTAAGGACGGAACTGAGTTCGATTGGAGCATCGAGGATATCCCTCTTGATTTCGACAGCTTGATGGCATGTGGCACCATGAGTGGTTCAGGCGGTATTATCATTATGGATGACCGCACCGATATCGTCGAAGCCCTCGCCAATATCAATGCCTTCTATGCGCACGAAAGTTGCGGTCAGTGTACGCCTTGTCGGGAGGGTTCTCTCTGGATGAAAAAAGTTACCAGCCGCATGGCTGAAGGTCACGCCCGTGAAGAAGACGCAGCCCTGCTCAAGTCCATCGGCGACCAGATTGCCGGCCGCACCATCTGTGCCTTCGGTGAAGCCTGTGCATGGCCAACACAAAGCTTCATCGCCAAATTCAGCGACGAGTTCCTCGCTAAATCCAAAAATGGCTCCACCCGTCCGGATCTTCAGTTGATATAACTATGGATTCTGTTTTCTACAGTGCGGATTCTCGTGGCCCCACTGATTTTGGCTGGTTGAAGTCTTACCACAGCTTCAGTTTCGGAAATTTCATGGACCCTGAACGCATGGGTTTTGGAGCTTTACGGGTGCTTAATGATGACCATGTTGACGGTGGTAAAGGCTTTCAGCCTCACCCGCATGAGAATATGGAGATCATTTCCATCCCGCTTAGCGGCGCACTCAAACACAAGGACAGCGCCGGTAACGAGGCCGTCATCCGTACCGGTGACATCCAGATCATGTCTGCCGGCACGGGTATCACACACTCCGAAATGAACGCATCCGAGGCTGAACCGGTCGAATTTCTACAGATTTGGGTGTTCCCGCAGGCAAAAGGGCTAACACCCCGTTATGACCAGAAAACACCTGATTGGCAAAAACAGCATAATGGCTTTACGACCATTGTATCTCCGGATGGCGGAAACGGTGCCGTTCAGATCATGCAAAAAGCTTGGTTGACCACCGGCCACGCTCCCTCCGGTCAAATACTCGAGTATAAAATGCAGGATAAAGAAAATGGTCTATTCGGCTTTCTGCTCGAAGGTCGCATCGACATGGCAGGTCACTCCCTCGGTCCCCGGGATGCTGTCGGAGTGATCGGCACGGACGCTTTGAGTTTGAAGTCAATTCAGGAATCCCGTTTCCTCCTCATCGAAGTCCCTATGAAGGATTTTATTTCATGAGTGATCAATCTGATACTATACCGGTCTATATCGATGGTGAGGAAGTGCAGGTAGCGCCCGGCACTAACATGATCGAGGCAGCCCGTCTCGTTGGAAAGGAAGTTCCGCATTACTGCTACCACCCGCACATCAGTGTCGTTGGCAATTGCCGTATGTGCCTCGTTGAAATGGGTATGCCCGGAAGGGATCGCGCCACCGGTAACCCTATTCTCAATGAAGATGGCTCACCGAAGATCATGTGGAGCCCCAAGCCGGCTATCGCTTGTGCTACACGGGCTGCTTCGGGTATGCATATCAAGACTCAGTCGGACATGGTCAAGGAGTGCCGTGAGGGCATTATGGAATTCCTCCTCATTAATCACCCCCTTGACTGCCCGATCTGCGATCAGGCCGGGGAGTGCACTTTACAGGAGTTTGCCACCGATTACGGTAAAGGCTACAGCCGCTTTATTGAACGCAAGAATGTTAAACCCAAGCGCACCCGCTTGGGCAGTAGGGTTATGCTCGACGATGAGCGCTGCATTCTCTGCTCACGATGTATTCGCTTTTGTCAGGAGATTGTAGATGATGACGTCCTCGGATTCATTGATCGAGGCAGTTATTCCACTCTAACCTGCTACCCCGGTAAGAAGCTCGAGAATAACTATTCACTCAATACCGTGGATATTTGTCCCGTTGGCGCTCTTACCAGTACCGATTTCCGCTTTAAAATGCGGGTCTGGTTTCTCAAGGAAACACCTTCTATCTGCACCGAATCCAGTGTTGGAGTAAACACGACTATCGGTAGCCGGGAAGGCAAAATTTACCGGATTACTCCACGACGTAATGACTCAGTCAATGATTCCTGGATGTCGGATTCTGGTCGAACTCTCTACAAACAGGTCGATGCTGATAACCGTCTTTCCCACTACACCCTAAACGGTAAACCCGTTTCTTCGAAAGAGGCCCTCAATGAGTCCGTCAACCTCATTCAGCAGGGTAAATTTGCCATTGTCGCCAGCGGCAGACAGAGCGTTGAAGAACAATGGCTTCTCAAACTTCTTGCTGAGGCCCGCCCAGGCACTCGAATCCATCTGGTTTCACGCACGGGAGAAGGGGATGACCTCCTCATCTCATCAGACCGTACGCCTAACGTCAGAGGGGCCCTCATTACGGGTCTGACCAAAGAACTCCCCGAACAGGATTTGGTCAGTTTGGGCAAACACATTGATAACGGCGAAATCGATACACTCCTCGTTTACAATGAATGCCTGCTGCCGGATGGCCTTACACGTGAGCAACTCAGGAAAACCAGGATCATCTTCCTCGGCACACACCATTGTGAAACCAGTCAGCAGGCTGCTGTCGAAGTGCCAACTCTGACTGTTTTTGAAAAATCAGGCACTTTCATCAATCAGCAGTTCAGGCTTCAGAAGTTTCTTCAGGCTATCCCCGGTCCGCAGGGGGTTATCAGCGATCTCGACTTCCTCAGACGCGTCATTGCTCAGCTTATTGAGCAGGATTACATCAAGCCTGAGATTAATGAAATATGGCGCCTCATGAGTCGCAACGTTCCCCAGTTTGAAGGCTTGATCTTCACCCAGATTCCTTCGGTCGGTCTCGAACTGGATGCCAGGCAATTTCTCCACCACAACTTCATCGAAGGAAAATCCCTTCACTATGACCCGAATGCAGACCGGGCCAAGGAAAGCGCATAATTATGAATATTCACCGCATCATTGCTTGTTTATGTTTGCTGTCGAGCACCTGTTCTTTGACGGCTGAAACTCCTCTGCTGATGACCGTAAGAGGTGCACGTATCGCTGCGGAAGGCGGAATTGCCCTTCCTCATGAACATCTCAACTCCTTTTTCCGTTCTACCCCGGAAGCTTTGCATAAATACGATGTCGCCGCCACCCGTATCCAGATAGTGGATGTTCTCAAAGACCTCAAGTCACGAGGTTGTGACTTGGTGGTTGAATGCACTGCCATCAATTTCGGTCGCAACCCTCAGCTGTTATACGAGGCATCAGTCATTACTGGGGTGGATATTATTATCAATACAGGTTACTATGCTGCGGCCAACCAGGAACACGTGCCACATCATGCCTATATCGAAAGCGCTCAGACGATTGCCAGTCGCTGGATCGCTGAGTGGGAAATGGGAATTCCCGGTACGGACATCAGGCCCGGCTTCATTAAGACAGGGGTAGATGGTGGTCCGCTCACGGAAGTAGAACGTAAGCTTGTACAGGCAGCTGCCATCACGCACCTTCGCACCGGCCTCTCCATCGCAACCCACGTCAGCAGGGGCAGTGTGGATGCGGCCCATGAATGCTTGTCTATCATCGAATCTGCAGGTGTCCACCCCAGCGCCTGGGTCTGGGTGCATGCCCAAAACGTCAATGACTCAGAAGTTTTGATTGAAGCCGCTCGCAAGGGCGTTTGGATCGAGCTGGATAGCCTCAGGGACGATCCTGACAGGTTGCAACAACATCTCGATCACCTCATGGCCCTGCGCGATGCCGGTCTTCTCGATCATGTCCTCCTCTCACATGATGGTAATTCTGCTCCTCTCGGACGGGATCCTCGTCCCATGACAGCTCTCTTCACCCATTTCATTCCCATGCTTCAGGAAGCTGGCCTGAATGAGGCGGAAATTCATCAACTTCTTGTTAGAAATCCGCGCCGTGCCTTCGCAGTTAAACTCCGAACCAATGGGAATCTGCCCGCCACGGTGAACTGATCTTGCGCAAAACTGAATAACGGATAAGCCTGCGCTCTTCATGGACTGGATACTGATTATACAGAAAACCATTATTGCCCTGGTCGTTACTGTGGGTGTTCTGACCATTGCAGGCTACTCGGTTGTTGCCGAACGTAAAATCGCTGCCTGGGTTCAGGGTCGCCCCGGGCCAAACCGTACCACCCTTCCCCTGATTTCGGCTATCCCGGTCTTCGGCCGCATCATCACACGTTTGGGATTGATACAATTGCCTGCCGACGGCCTTAAGTTCCTTCTTAAGGAAGAGCCTGTGCCCGGTCATGTGAATAAACTGCATTACATTCTCGCTCCGGTCCTTTCTTTCCTCCCTGCCGTGGTGACCATCGCTGTCATGCCTTTCGGCCAATACACGACCGCTGAAGGTGAAATCATTCCACTCGTCCTCGCTGATCTCGATATTGGCATCCTCTTTGTTCTCGCTGTCTCATCTTTGGGTGTTTACGGCCTCATCCTTGCAGGATGGGCTTCTAATAGTAAGTATCCCTTCCTCGGTGGTATCCGGGCCAGCGCACAGATGATTTCCTATGAACTGGCCATGGGCCTATCCCTTTTGCCAGTATTCATGTGGGTCGGTGGTACGCTTAACCTCGCCGCCGTGGTTCAGGAACAGGGTGAAGTCTGGCCCATTGCTTTCGGCTTGGGCGTTCCCAAATGGACGATCATTTACCAGCCTCTTTCAGCTTTTGTTTTCCTCGTCGCCCTCTTCGCTGAAACTAACCGCTTGCCCTTCGATATGCCTGAATCTGAATCGGATCTGGTCGCTGGTTTTAATACCGAATACGGTGCTTTTAAATTCGGGCTCTTCTTTACCGGGGAATATGCACACATGGTTGTCGGTTCCGGTGTGTTTGTTCTTCTCTTTCTCGGTGGTTGGAGCATCCCGTTATTACCTCTGGAGTCGATGCCCGCAGGAATTCTCGGATCCTTTATTTCTATTGGTGTCTTTCTCGCCAAAATACTCCTCCTCATGTTCCTTTTCATTTGGATGCGCTGGACTCTCCCACGCTTCCGCTACGATCAGGTTATGAATCTCGGTTGGAAAATCCTCCTTCCGCTTGCACTCGCCAACTTGCTCGCTTACGCATTTATCATAGCCTTTTTCGATAAAGCGATACACGGATAAAACTACTATGGCTGTAAAAGTCTGCGAACGAAAACCACTTAGCCTGGCGGAAAGGACCTACCTTCCGCAAATCGCCGGTGGGCTTCGGATTACCTTGAAGAATATCTTTAAACCGCCGGTCACCCTCGAATATCCTGACGAGCGTCCACCCATCCCAGACGGATACCGCGGTGTTCCCACACTCGTTTACGATCCCAACGGCCGTGAAAAATGCGTTTCCTGCCAGCTCTGTGAATTCGTCTGTCCGCCCCGTGCTATCCGTATAACTCCGGGTGAAATTCCTGAAGAAGCCGAGACCTCACACGTTGAAAAAGCGCCTAAGGAGTTCGATATCAATATGATTCGCTGTATTTATTGCGGCTTGTGCGAAGAGGTCTGCCCAGAAGAAGCCATCTTTTTACAGGACGTTTATTCCATGACCGGCTTCAGCCGCGAGGAAATGGTGAATAACAAACAGAGACTCTACGAGTTGGGTGGAACCCTCCCCGATAAGCACTTTAAATGGGACAAAAAGCGGGATGCGGCAAAGGAGGGTAATCTTGCTCATTAAGTCTTCCTGGCGTCAGGGCTTCACAAGTTTGTTGTCTCGGGGTAATTTAGGCTTTGCAATTTTCCCGTGTTAATCTTGTAAGGAAAGCCTGCCCGTTCAGGGCATCACGCCATAGCAGCTTATGTTGGATGTGCTCTTCTATATATTTGCCGGCCTCACAATCCTGGCTTCAGCGCTGATCGTAACCAGTCGCAATCCCGTCAACGCTGCTATGTTCATGATTGTCGCCTTCCTCGGCACCGGACTGCTTTTCTTCCTCCTCGAAGCTTTCCTCCTCGGGGCTCTGCAGATTCTTGTCTACGCGGGTGCAGTTGTTGTCCTCTTCCTCTTTATTATCATGCTTTTGAATGTGGACAAAATGAGCCATTCCCAACCCGCAGGCCTACCCCTTGCGGTTGCCGCCATCTGCCTCGGGTTAATGCTCGCGGCGACTGGAACGGTTTTCCTTTCCGGTGCGACCCTTTTCCCGGAAATGCCGGCGACAGATTCTGCAGCCTCAGGAGTCAGGAATTTTGGCATCGCCTTGTTTACTCAGTACCTCCTGCCTTTTGAACTAACGGGCCTTCTGCTGCTTATCGCCATGATCGGTGTAATTTATCTGTCCCGGAAACCGGAAAACTCGTCCAGGGACACCACGCAGTCATGACGGTACCCCTTGAACATTTTCTTTTTGTCGCAGGTGCCATGTTTGCAATCGGATTCTTTGGGGTGCTTTATCGGCGCAATGTGCTGGTCATTTTCATGTGCCTTGAGTTGATGCTCAACGCTTCAAACCTCGCTCTTGTCGCTTTTTCACGTTATAACTCGACTGCCGATCGGCCCCTCATGGACGGCAACGTCTTCGTCTTCTTCACAATCACTGTGGCGGCAGCGGAAGTGGCCATCGGCCTCGCTATCATCGTGGCGCTCTTCCGGCGACGGGGAACAGTTATGGTCAACGAACTCAACGCCCTCAGCCACTAGTAATGACGCAAAACCTGACATTGCTGATTATTCTTCTGCTCCCCCTTGTATCAGCGTTGGTGATTACTTTGACCCTTCGTAAGAATGGCAAACTGGCAGCTGCCGTGTCTATCCTGTCCGCAGGTCTGCAAATGATTCTTACCCTGAAGCTCCTTTATCAAGACTGGAATGGCACGATCCTCATGCCCTCAATTGAATGGCTGAATCTTGGCGGACTGACCGTTTATATGGGGTTTTATTTTAATGCGACTGCCGCTTTGATGCTCTTCGTCGTAACCTTTGTCGGTTTCTGGATCCATCTTTTTGCATTGGGCTATTCCGATGATGATGAAGCTCGTGGCCGCTTTTTTGGAGGCCTCTCCATTTTCATGTTTTCCATGACGGGTATCGTACTCGCTGACAACCTCTTCATGCTCTTCATCTTCTGGGAGCTTGTCGGTTTCAGTTCCTACTTGCTCATCGGACACTATTTTACCAGACCCAGTGCTGCTGCTGCCGCCATCAAGGCCTTTGTTGTGAACAGAGTGGGAGACTTCGGTTTCCTTTTGGGTATCCTATGGTCTTATACCACTTTCGGTACGGTCCAGCTAAGTGAACTTCAAGTGCTCTTCAGCGCCAATCCCGCCCTTCTCGAAGGTGGCAGCATCACTTTGCTGGGGCTGCTTCTTTTCTGTGGTGTCCTCGGGAAAAGTGCACAAATGCCTTTGCATGTCTGGTTGCCGGATGCCATGGAAGGTCCGACTCCGGTAAGTGCACTGATCCATGCAGCAACGATGGTGGCCGCCGGAGTCTATCTGCTCGCTCGTATCTTCTTTGTTTTCAGTGTCGATGCCTTGGAAGTCATCACCGTCATTGGCACTATCACTGCGTTGATGGCGGCTCTCTGGGCATTTGGCGTAAAGGACATTAAAAAAATCCTCGCTTACTCCACGCTTTCCCAACTCGGTTACATGGTGGCAGCATTCGGAGTGGGAGCCATGGTGATGATCGAACACAACGGTCGCGAATATGTCGCAGGCCCGGCAACCGCTATGTATCACCTCACCACCCACGCTTTTTTCAAGGCGCTACTCTTCCTCGGTGCCGGTTCAATCATACACGCCTGTCATCACGAGCAGGATATCTATCGCATGGGTGGTTTGGCTAAGAGGATGCCGGTAACCTTCGTTACATTCACTATCGGCCTGCTCGCCCTTATAGGGCTTCCTTACACCGCAGGCTTCATGAGCAAGGATACTATTCTCTACCTGGCAAAGCTCCACAATCCCGCCATCTTCTATGTCCTTACCTTTACCGCCTTACTTACCGCCTTCTACATGGGGCGTCTCTGGTGGGTGGCATTTTTTGGCAGACCCCGTTCCGAACACGTCGAGCGTGCCAAGGAAAGCCGCTTTGACATGTTATTGCCACTAATTGTCCTGGCTGTGTTCGCAGTCATCGGTGGTCAGAGTTTCGTTTTCATCCCACAGATTAATGACTTCTTCCACGGTGTTCCGCATGCCAAGGGTGATGACCATACCTTCCTTCTTATACTTTCCAGTATAATCGTTTTCCTCGGCCTTGGTCTGGCTTACCTGATCTATTACCTGCCCGGCAGCGATAAGGATACTCTGGAAGCTAAAGTCCCGCCGCTCTTTGGCTTTTTGAAGAAGCGCCTCTGGTTCGATGAAGGTTATAGCTTCTACGTGGATAAAATACAACAGCGGTCCGCCCACATTCTTGATTTTCTCGATAAAGCTATGATCAATGGCCTTTTTGTCAGAGGCAGTGCCGGACTGACTGCGCTGGCGGGTCTTGGATTGCGCCGTCTGCACACCGGTAATACTCAGGCATATATTTACTGGTTTTTCCTCGGTCTGGCTCTCTTCTGGTTTCTTGTTTTCGATCTTTACTAATGCCCACAGATACGACAACGGTTCAGAGCTTACCGGCTGGCATCTTGCTGGTCGCCATTCTTGTACCGCTACTTGCCGCCCTAGCTTTGTTTATTCTTCCGGGCCTGACCAGGCGTCTTTCACAGGGAATAGCATTCGCGGGCTTCACTGTCCCGGCAATCATTGCTCTTTGGAGTGGCTGGGAAATGTGCGTCAACCCACTGGGATCCGCATTTACCCAATCCTACACCGTTCCTTATATCGGCTTACCCCAATTCGGAATCACATTGAGTCTGGGGCTCAATGGTATCTCCATGCCGCTTTTTATCCTGGCGGGTATTGTTGGCGTGGCCGCAGGTCTGTATGCTCTGCAACAGGACATTGAAAGACCCCGCGCCTATTTTGCGCTTCTATTGCTCATGGTCTGTGGATTGATGGGTATGTTTGCCTCCACAAACCTCGTCTTCTTCTATTTCTTCCACGAAATTGCTCTCATTCCGACCTTCATTTTGATCGGTATTTGGGGAGGCGTGGGGCGGCGGGTCGCGGCCATGGAGATGACAATTTATCTTACCGTCGGGGCAATGCTTTCCCTCCTCGGGTTAATTGCCCTTTACACTCACGGCGGTGTCGGAACCTTTGAAATTGAAGGGATCAGGACTCAGCTAATGGAACGGCCAATCCTTACCAAAGACCAGGATATCCTTTTTGGGCTTTTGCTGTTCGGATTTGGTATTCTCGTTTCCCTCTTCCCCTTCCATACCTGGGCGCCAAGAGGCTACGCCGCAGCTCCTGCCCCCGCCGCCATGCTCCATGCCGGTGTCCTCAAAAAGTTCGGCCTTTATGGTCTCATTCAAATTGCGCTTCCTTTCCTGCCCGCAGGTGCTGCCCTGTGGAGTGACTGGCTGCTCTGGCTGGCTATGGGCAATGTCTTGATCATTGGCTTGGTTACTATTGGTCAACGCGAACTGAAGCAGATGATCGGTAATGCTTCGGTCATGCATATGGGTTATGCGTTTCTCGGCATCGTGGCCTTCAACCAGACGGGAATCAGCGGTGCCTTGTTCATGATGGTTGCTCACGGCCTTTCTGTCTCACTCCTGTTCCTTCTCGCTGATGCCATTGAAAAGCGCAGCGGAACAGAAGATATGCTGGAAATGGGTGGCCTGGGCACAAGGGCACCATTGCTCGGGGTCTTTTTTGTTGCAGCCATACTAGCCAGCATTGGTTTGCCGGGGTTCGCCAATTTCTGGGGTGAGCTGGC
>CAYQCG010000041.1:0-9767 GCA_964415925.1 uncultured Puniceicoccaceae bacterium
TGGAACGCTTGTAGATTCCGCCAGATGAGCGGACACATCGGAGACAACACATCCCTCGATGCCATCATTGCTCGCGTTAACCCGGATGCCATGGACGACTATGATCACTGGATCGTCCTTCGCCTGATCGATGCAACGAAAAATCTGGAAACCTTATTCAAGAAGTATGAATTCAACCAGATAACTTCCAAACTCTATGAGCTCTTCTGGAATGATTTTTGCGATTGGTATGTCGAAGTTTCAAAGATCAAGTTGATAGGGGAGGATAGTGCGACTTGTCTTGCTTTACAGGATATTGTCATTCGTCAGGTCCTGCTTCTTTTGGCGCCTTTTTGTCCGTTCATAACTGAAGAACTCTGGCATCGACTTGGGTATGGTCCTGATGATCGACACCTTCAGGACGCTTTTCTGGAAACTGCTGATGAACTCAAGGAGAAATTGCAGAATGCTGGAGTAACACTGAATACTGCATCTGTTGCTCCTATTGAAGGCTTAAAAGATTTCATTGGCAAAGCAAGAGCTCTTAAAGCCAGTTACAATCTGGGTACAAAGAGGGACATTACACTCTATTACAAGGCAGAAGGTGATGCATTGACTTCTATTGGTGACCACAAGGATACGATTAAGCGATTGGCCGGTGCCGATCAATTGGAATTGCGTGATGATGGTGTAGAGGGGGCACCAGCCTCAGTTACCCGGTTGGGGACTGTCTATCTTGATTTATCCAGTGCAGTTGACATCGAATCTGAAAAAAGACGTCTGCAAAAAGATCTCGAAAAATTGAACAAAGCGATCTCGAGTGCAGAGGTAAAATTGAAGAATGATAAATTTACTGCTAAGGCACCGCATCAGGTTATTGAAGGCGTAAGGAAAACGTTGGCCGAAAATAAACAGAAACAGGCTGAAATGCAGAAATTACTGGCAGGCCTTTCCTAATAACTGAAAGATATGTTTATTGAGCCGAAAGAGTGTTTGTTCAGGTCTTGCCCTTTGAAGGTACGTGTCCGCGTTACGTTCGTGTAGGATAGCTTCCACCGCCCAAGGATGATGGAGGCGCCTGTTGCAAAATCACCCACAAAGTTCTTTTTCTCCACACGGTGACTATCACGGTATAAGTTACCGTCCAAAAAGGCATCCCTGGCGATGGCGCGTCCTTCTGCTCCGATAAAGATGTGAAATCCCAAGGGGTATCTCCCATCAAATCGGGGATCAAGAACACTGGTTGGTGCATCTGTATCGCCTGCCATTCGAATCGTGGCACTGCCAAAGTCGCGTGGCAGGTTCCAACCTAGCCGGAATGTGGTTCCAAAGTTTCCGTAGGTAAATACAGTTCCTGCGCTCATTCCGAAGTGTGTGATGTTATCCATGCCAAACCGTGAACCTAAATCGAATCTGAAGAGCTTGTATTTACGCTCCCAGATCAAATTGATTGCAGGTTCATTTTCCAACTGGTTACCCCAGCCCATAGGCTCTTCTGCATTCTTGATTTTATGGACAAATTTTTGTGCTTGCTCAGCCAGTGAAGCAGGACCCACAACGCCTGCATTCAGTTCAATCGTATCCATCCAGTCTTCGGTTTTATTATGAAAGCCCACTGCCAGATAGAGCCAGCCTGCGTAAGGCCTGTCATCCGGTATCAGTCCTGTTTCTGAAAGGTCCTCAGGCGTATACATATTTTGTCCGAGGGATATCGAAACGTTCCGTTGAAGGCCCGGCTCATTGATAAAAGGCAATACCTTCACGATTCCATACATCCAGTCCGGCAAGGTACCTGCCTCGGTATATTCAGTAAGGTCTGGAGATATCCAGGAAAATTTTACACCGTTAGTGTAATTTGCATCTGTGCCGGAAAAGATGTCATTCTCAAACGTCGTACTGAGTGTCCATGTGTCCTTCTGGGTTATCACACGTTCATCATCATTGTGCGTGAGGTTTTCTCGGTCTTCAGTGGCGAAAAGTGAAAGGGGTGCCAGGAGCAACCATATTTGGCTTAGGTATGACATTACGTAACAGTAACTGTGGAAAAGGCCCTTTTTCAGAATAGCTACACCCTTATCTACTTTACCCGATAGCAATTAGATTATATATGTTTAGTAATTTGTGTTAACGTAATGTCTCAGTCGTATACAGGGAAACTTACGTCTTAATCTCATTTTATACCTGCGATTTAAATCCTGAAGTAGAGCCCCTAATAGTTCGTTGGCGATGTATAAATTTTGTTGCAGATTCGTTAACATTTTACACTATCGCAACATTACCCTGCTTGGGTCGAGATGCTAATTTTAATTAAGCTCACATGTTAAATTCTGTCTATCCTGAATTGATTTTTGAAGTTATTCATCATGCCAGCGGCGGTTATTCTGCGCAATGTTTAAACGCGGATATGAATGCTGGAGGCACAAGCTTACTTGAACTTCATGATAATTTGTCTGCAGCTATAGATAATCATTACAAGGGTGAATATAAGCCGGATGCTTCCTCTATACATCTTCTGATGTTTCGTGATTAATCTATTATAATCTATTTTGAAAAGTAAACTCGCTACTTTCAGGGAAACTGAAGTCGATTGCTACGGTCTTAGGTCACCAGTGTAGTTATACATCAGGTGAAATACGTAGTTTTCCTTAATTAAACACCCAGATTTTGAACGCTAACCAATATATAGTTGTCTACCCTGAAAAATGTTCAAATTGATTACTCCCAAATTCATTCTCCTAGGGTTATATACATTGGTTTCTTCTGTTACGGCAGAAGTGGCCGAGGAGATAAAGCCTTATGGCCCTGAACTCTTTGAAGTTGAAGATACATCCACTAAGGTTAAAGTTTTCGCCTTCATCAAGGCGGATGTAAAGTTGTCAGTCAAAGGCCTGACGCTGAAGGATGGCTTTCTCAAAGGATATTATTTTCTAACCGTCCCCATGAAAGATTCCAAAAATGAAATGGGCATTATTTCGTTAGAGCTGGATAAATCACCAGAAAAATACATTCAGCACGGTGGTAAAATGGATGGAACCGGAACTTGTCTTGCCGGTGACGGGCGGCCCCTTCGCATTCTTGAAGCGAAAATTGTCCCTAATAAAGATAATTGCTACAGGGGTAAGCTGCATTTGCAAGTAGATACTACTGAACGAGTATTGAACTTTGTGTCCGACTACACAATTGACCGGAAAATGCTCGCTGAAATTGACAGTATTGAGGTGGCATTGATCAACAACGAAGTTGTTGTTGACGACAGTAATTTGTAATCAGGGTAGTATCATTGAGAATGTAGAGCGATTTCGGGCTATAAACTGGTAGGCCCATTCCAGAATTCTGGCGGTCATTGCTGATTTTCTGTATATCAAATACAATTTATCTGCCAGCCAGATGCCATGACCCGCGAGCAGGCAGGCCTTCGCGCCTGTATAATATTGACCATTTGCGTCTATGAGAACAACTGACTTGGCAAAGATTTCGGGTTCTATTTCTGGGAATCTGTCAGAAGCAGTCTGGCTTGGTTCGGCTTCAATCCTTCCATGTGTCCACCTCAGGAGACGTTTGACCCATCGACTGCAAAAGCCGCAATCACCGTCCCAGATTAATAGCGATTTGGTTGCATTATTCATGGAGTCAGGTTCAGCGGTTTTACCATGCACATGCATCACAGTATTTCCAGGGCATCGGTCAGGATATCAATAGTTTTTTCTATTACAGAGGAATCATGAGCTATACTGAAAAACCACGCTTCGAATGGAGAAGGGGGCAGGAAGACCCCTTTCTCTAGGGCATACTGAAAGAATCTAGGAAACAGTTCGATGTTACTGTTTTTTACATCTGCCAGATTTTGTACAGGTTCTTCTGAGAAGAAGACAGACAACATCCCACAACTGTATGGTATTTGAATAGGTAATCCCTTCTCCATAGCACTTGCGGTAAGGGCAGTAGAAAGATCGCGTGTGTTTTGCTCTAGTGCCTTATATGGATTCAGTTCATGCAGCGTTGTCAGCATCGCGATTCCGGCAGAAACGGCCAAAGGATTGCCACTGAGCGTTCCCGCTTGATAGACCGGACCGTCTGGAGCCAGTTGATCCATTATTACGGACTTACCTCCAAATGCGCCAACCGGAAGACCGCCTCCAATAATTTTGCCCAAGGCTGTCAAATCGGGAAGTATCGCCTCCCTCGATTGAACACCTCCTTCAGCAATTCTGAATCCGGTCATGACTTCGTCGAAAATAAGCAGACTGCCATACTCTGTTGTTAAATTCCGGAGTCTCTGCAGGAATTCATTTTTCGCAGGAATGAATCCACAGTTTCCCGCATAAGGTTCTAGCATGACTGCGGCAATGTCTTCACCATATTTTGTGAAAGCTGTTTCGACTGCTTCTATGTCATTGTAAGGCAAGACCATGGTGTCCTGTGCAGCACCGCGGGGGATTCCTGCGCTACTGGGGTTGCCAAATGTCAAGGCACCTGAACCGGCCTCGACGAGCATGGCATCGACATGACCATGGTAACAACCGGCAAATTTGATGATCTTGTCGCGTCGTGTATATCCACGTGCCAGGCGGATACAAGACATACAGGCCTCGGTTCCGCTGTTGACCATCCTGACTTTTTCAAGTGATGGAACCCGCGCAACAAGAAGTTCTGCCATTTCGACTTCAAGAGGATTGGGAGTACCAAAACTGGTCCCTTTGGAGAGACTATGAGCAATTGCTTCCCGTGGTGCGGGATGGTTATGGCCAAGTATAGCAGGCCCCCAGGTGCAGACATAATCGATCAAGTCCCTCTTATCTGCAGTCGTTAGATAAGCGCCTTCAGCCTTGACAGTGAAAAATGGTGTGCCGCCTACAGAGCGGAAAGCCCTGACGGGTGAGTTAACGCCTCCCGGGATTAGTTCAAGGGCCTGTGCATACAACTTTTCAGATAGTCCACTTTCAGTAATTTCAAGCATGATAGTATCTTACTCGTATGATTTTCACCTGTCAAAGCACGCAAATTAAACCTGTTTTAACTTGCAGCCAGAGGAACACTCTGTCCCTTTGACAGGTTATGGTAAAGCAGATGTCGGTTACAGCCTGGCTGTTACTCTTATGTGGAGTAATCCTGCGCGCCCAAAACGAGAATTCGGCACCCAGTCTTTCCTTGTCATTAGGTGAAGTGCTTTCACGGGTCGAACGAAGTAACCTCGACTTACTCATTGGTCGCGAAGATGTTGAGCAGGCTAACCAGCAATTACGCAGGGATCGTTCGGCACTCTTTCCACAGTTAACAGCGGAAGCCAGCCAAAACAGGCAACAGTCTTTTTTCGGAGCCGGACCATTCAGTAATTTTGGGGGTGAAGATGCATTGCCTGACAATATGACTTTTCCGAGTCGAGCTGTCTTTAATACATTCAGTGCACGACTGCGTGCTGAGGTAAGTCTGCTGGATACACAGAAAATTGCAGACTTCTGGCTGGCTCGTTTGGAGCGTGATATCGCTGAGTATGAATATCAACAGCAGGTGCAGGATATACAGGAGATCGCAGTGATGCGGTATTTCAATCACCTGAGGAACCTGAACCGGCTTCAAGTAATCGAAGCCAATATTGCAAGGGATAAGGTTCTTCTGCAATTGGCGTTGGATCGTAAAGAGGCTCAGGTGGCAACATCTTTGGATGTTACAAGGGCTGAAGCGGCGCTTGCTTCTGATCAAAGACAGCGCTTGGAGCAGAATACTCTGGTTGAGCAGAGCCGTCTTGAGTTATTGCGTATAATCACGGAAAACCTCGGCCGGGAAATCTCATTAAGGGACCATCCAATCAATGAAGCTGCTGCAAGTTCACATAGCCTTGAAGAATTACCAGCCATAGTGGAAACAAGACCGGAATATCAGGCTGCCCTCCGGCTTTTACGTCGCAATGAAGTAGCGCGTAAAGCGGCAGTTTATGAACGCCTTCCTACTATCGATCTACTGGCCGAATACGGAACAGCCTCCAGTATTGTTTTGGATGACGATAGCGGTGGTGAGTGGTTTCTGGGTGCTACGGTGACGGTTCCAATTTTCGAAGGCTTTCGAATTGATGCTAACCAGGAATTAACAGCATCAGCGATTCGTCGGCAGGGACACGTTCTTCATGATATCAGGGAGTCTATTGGTTTAGAGTATCGTCTTGCCCTGACTGACCTGCGAAACCGTTTCGAACAAATCAGGCTGGCCAGGAAAAGCGTTGAACTTGGTGAAAAGGAACTTGAGTTAGCTCAGGCACAATTTGCAGAGGGCGTAGCAGACAACAGTGAGGTTGTTGAAGCGCAGGCTAACCTTGCCGAGGCTTCAGATGTTCTGGTTGAAGCGAAGCATCAATATAATCTCGCCAGATTAACACTTGCCCGAGTCAAGGGTGACGTTCGCCTGGTGTTGAGTAATTAAAGGATGTTGATTCTGGCCTCAGCCTCTCCTCGGAGACATGAATTGTTAAGAGAGACTGGCTTCCAATTTGAAGTTCTTCCAGCCTCAGTTGAGGAATGGGAAGATGGAGATGCCGATCCCTCGGCATTGGTTACACACAACGCCTTTCTTAAGGCCAAAACAATCGGAGAGCTGCATCCGGAACGACCGGTTCTGGCAGCTGATACTACGGTCGCCCTTGGGAATGAGGTATTAAACAAGCCTTTCGATTTGCAGGAAGCTGCTCGTATGCTAAACAGACTTTCCGGTAGAACCCACACGGTGCACACTGGAATAGCCTTCCTTTGGAAAGTTAAGAATGTGGAACAGACTGCGTGTGTTACCAGTAGGGTAACTTTCAAGTCCCTTTCCAGGGACGATATTGAATCATACTTCCAGATTGTAAATCCTCTCGATAAAGCTGGAGCTTATGGCATTCAGGAAGGTTCTGAACGGATCATCCATTCATTTGAAGGGTCATACACCAATATCATGGGGCTTCCTATGGAAACGGTCACAACGTGGCTTGAAAGATGGCCCGAGTTACGTGTATATTCCTCTTAAACTGTGCCCACTAGCCAACTAGAGCAAGATTCGACATCACACTTGGAAACAAGTGAAAAAGAAAAGCGCGTACCGATCCGGCTTGAATATCCGGACCGGAATGCAATTGTGGGTGGATTTGCCATCACCGTTATTCTGCACCTCTTGTTATGGCTCATTGTTCCCAAGCATATCAAGGTGACGGAAGGAGATCAGTGGGAGCCTCTGACGACAGATGCAAAAGTTGTTTTTGAAGCCCAGGTAGAACAGAAGGAGCTGAATTACGTAGAGACGAATCCGGATGTCCCCGAGAATCCTCCGGATGATACCAAGAACTTTGCCGCACGCGACCAACAGTCCTCACAGGAAAATCCGGCAGAAACCCTTTCTCCAGACAATACACCACAGGTCGATGGTGATATGAAGGATTCGAACCGGATTATCAGTGGAGAACTTTCAGAACAGCCGGTTCCGGATATTCAGCCAGGTCAGCAAACTCCACAAACCCAGCCCCAGTATCAGCCGCAACCTTACCGCCCTCCCGCGCAACCTTCTTTGCCCAGCTTTATTGAACAAGCTCCCGAACAATCTGATGGAATTGCCAGCGCACTCGAAACAGGAGAATCTGAAGAGGCTGTTGAATATCCTCAGGACTCAAGGGTGATACCACTGGTCAGAACGCCTGCGCAGGAACCCTCAGAGCAAATGCAGCAGCAAAATCAGGTTGATCCCCTCGAGGCTCAACAAGCCCAGCAAGGACAACCTATACCGCGCCCCCGCCCGCGTGTTGCCAGAACAACACGGGGACCATTGCTGGATAATCCCAGTGGTGCAATCAGTAGTGGATTTCTCGCCATCGATGCACAATCGACAGAATTCGGTAACTATTTGCAAAGGATGTTTGAAGCCATTGGACGAAGGTGGGATGACCTTAATGCTCACGGAATGAATTCAATTTCTGCCACAGGCAATTCATACGTGATTATTAAATTCAACGTCAACAAACAGGGGCAGATAGAACAGTTCAGGGTAGTGGAAACGACTGCTAACAAGATAGCAGAGGAATTTTGTGTTCAGGCGATCAAAGGTTCCGCACCCTTCTGGCCCTGGACGCCGGATATGGTCGAGATACTGGGCGATAGTCAGCCGGTAACCACTCGTTTTTTTTACCGTTGATTGATTTGAAATGTCACTGCTTCACCCTCCTCTGCATTTTTCCGAAGGTACCAGTATAATTAAGGAGCAGGATGGGATAATAGCCTTCCTTAAACCATCAGGAATACGTTCACACCCCAATAAGCCCGGTATTGATAGGAAAAGTCTGCTGCAACTTCCCTACAATCCGGAAAGGGAGTGCTACAGTGAAGATGGGCAGGATTATTATTTAATTCATCGTCTGGATGCTCCGACAAGTGGTATCATCCTGATCTGTTGTGATGCCGGATTAGCAAAGCAACTTCGTGATCTGTTTGCTGACCGTAGAGTGAATAAGGCATACTTGGCTGTTATCAAAGGTGCACACCCCGGACTTAAAGCAATTTGGAATGATCGCATACAGGTAATAAAGCAGGGTTCCCGCGCCCGTGCGCAAATCACAGCCAAGGGTGAGCCCGCGAAAACAGAGGTTAAAATCATCCGGACGGTTCGAAAGGGATATTCACTCAGCCTTGCAGAATTAAAGCCAAAAACCGGGCGCACACATCAATTACGCATACAGTGCGCTCACCGGGGTATGCCAATTGTTGGTGATGGGACCTATGGCGATTTCAGGCTGAATCGTAATATAGCTCGAAACTGTAAAGTAAAAAACCTTATGCTGCATGCTCATGAAATTGAGTTTAAATATAGTATTGGCAAAACAACCCATTCATTTCATGTCAAAGCCATCGTTCCATCCGATTTTGCACTTCTTTTCGATGGAAACAAGTAGTCCATCCAATCAATTTATCTAAAAGATCCCCCATGATTATCTCCAAGGAACCTCGCCTGCAGCCGGAAGAACTGGCTGAGATTGAAGCCATCGTCGGTGAGTTCGAGTGCAGAATACAGGTCATACATGGTGCACACCGTGATGTTTATGCAATCATAGGAGACGAGCGCAGCGAGACTATGGTGAACCGGCTCCTGGGCCTGAATTTTGTGGAACGTGTCGACCGGATGGAATCGGTCTATAAACTAATGGATCGGCATTCCGCACTCGCATCCCATAAATTTTCTATTGGCGGAGTGACGCTCACAAACGAGCCATTATTCATTGCAGGACATTGTACCATAGACCCTAAAAACCCACATGTTTTTCTTGAGACTGCCGCAGCCGTCAAGGAATCGGGTGCTCATGTTTTGCGGGGTGGGGTCTGGAAACCGCGAACCTCACCCCTCTCATTCCAGGGAGCAAGGGATTCACTGGATATTTTGTTGGAAGCGCGGGCAAGAACTGGATTGCCTGTCATCGCTGAGGTCATGGATGGTGCTCAGGCGGAAGCGGCCCTTGAAGCAAAAGTGGATATGTTACAGGTGGGGGCTCGAAATGGCCTGAATTACCCGTTACTACGCCTTCTGGGTGATATGACAAAACAAAGTGCCTCGCCCGTCCTGCTGAAAAGGGCGATGCATATGGGTCCAGTAGACGAATTCATTTCAGCGGCCGAGTATATCGTCGCAGCAGGCAATCCGAATGTCATTTTTTGCCCGAGAGGGACACGACCTAATCTGGATGGATATCGTAACCATCCTGATGAATCGATAACGCCAATCCTTAAATCCAAAAGTTGGGCACCTGTTGTTGTCGATCCTTCTCACTCTGTCGGTCGTGC
>CAYQCG010000042.1:0-9582 GCA_964415925.1 uncultured Puniceicoccaceae bacterium
ATGGTGAGCAGTCTGCCATGTTGTCCATTCAGGCTCTCGATATGGGCGACTTCGCCCTCGCAGTTTGCCAGTTGAAGAAAGCTCTACACGCCATAAACGAAACCTTTCAGATTCTGCCTCACGCGGTTGGAAATGAATCTGCTAAAGGTAAATCCTACACAGATGGCACACTCATCCGGCTATTTGACCTCCGTGAGGTCTGTCTGCGTGTGATGAACGATTGCCGTGAGGAAATACGGCGTCACTGGCGCGAACGTGACTAAGCTTCCAGTGCTCCCCGCGCTGCCTCCCACGGTAAAAGAGCGCATTTGATACGCGCCGGATACTTGCCAACGCCTTCAAAGAGTAACCTCAGTTCTAGGTCGTCCAGAGCAACACCTTCAGGGTTGCTGGCGAAAGCTTTCTCCATGCCATGAATTATTTCTGACGCCTGCGCCACTTCGAGACCTTCCAGTTTCTCCGTTAAGAGTGAAGCCGATGCACGTGAGATAGCACAGCCCTCGCCGTCAAAGCTGGCCGCTTTGATCAGCCCGTCATTGATTTCGAATGATACCTCAATCAGGTCACCACACACGCGGTTTTTGCGTCGCGCCATATGACTCGCCTGCAGAGGCTTTTGATAGTTGTGCGGCTTTTTGTGGTGTTCCAGGATGAGCGCCTGATAAAAATCCAGCATGTCTTTGTTCACGCAAACATCTTCTGTATGCCGTGCAGCCCCTTGGCAAGTCGATCAACTTCTTCAGCCGTATTATAAAAAGCCAGTGAAGCTCGCGTTGTGCCGCTCACACCGAGAAGCCGCATCAAAGGTTCACAGCAATGATGGCCCGTTCGTACCGCAATCCCTTGCGCATCAAGCAGTGTCCCGATATCATGCGGATGCACATCTTTAATTCTAAACGACAGGACACCAACTTTATCCCTGGCTGTGCCATATATTTTAAGGCCGGGAATATCCGAAACCGCTTCTGTCGCCTGCTCCAACAGCTTTTTTTCATACGCTTCGAGTGCTATCCTGTCCAGGCCCGATAGATAACCGACGGCAGCGGCCAGACCGATCGCGCCTGAAATGTGGGGAGTACCGGCTTCAAAACGGGCCGGCGCAGCCTTGAAGGTCGAATGATCGAAGTATACGTGTTCAATCATGTCTCCGCCGCCTTGGTAGGGCGGCATCTCATCCAGATATTCAGCTTTCCCGTAGAGGACACCAATTCCTGTCGGACCAAAGAGTTTATGTCCGCTGAAAACCATAAAATCGCAATCCAGATCCTGGACATCGACATCGAAATGCGGGATCGCTTGTGCGCTGTCGAGTAACACGGGTACATCTTTGCTGTGCGCCACTTCTATCATCGATTTAACCGGATTGATCGTTCCGAGTGCGTTCGAGGTATGGCAGAGCGCTACTATCCTCGTTTGTCCGTCTATCATACGATCGTATTCAGATAGATCCAATACACCGTGCTCATCAATAGGCACAACGCGGATTTCGATGCCATAATCCAATCCCGCTAATTGCCACGGCACGATATTGGCGTGGTGCTCCATTGCTGTAATCACAATATTTCCACCGTTCTTGAAATGCATGCGTCCAAAGCTCTGCGCGACCACATTGATCGCTTCTGTGGCCCCTCTGACGAAAATGACTTCACGGTCGCCACGTGCATTAATGTAGGATGCAATACGCTTACGGGCATTCTCATACGCTTCAGTCGCCCGCTGGCTCAGTGTATGTACTCCACGGTGAATGTTTGCATGGTCATTCTCGTAGTAATGTTGCAGGGCATCGATGACCGCACTGGGCTTTTGCGTACTGGCCGCGTTGTCGAAAAATGCCAGAGGTTTCCCGTTAACGTCCTGATTCAGGATAGGGAAATCTTTCCTTATCGCTTCGACATCAAAGGTTTTGCTCCGTTTGTTTTCTGTTTCAGCTAACTTCATTGATTTTAAGAGAATGGAGACTAGTGGTCCGTTCCACTTAATGTCTCAATCGTATCCTCATCAAAAGGATACTCAAAATATCCGGAAAGGATACCCGGGTTCAGTTCAACACTTTCTACAGTAAACAAATACTGTCTTTGCCCATTTTTCAAGCTGACGATTCGATGCGGTATTTCCATCACCTCTACAGTTCTGTAGTCCGAAAGCAGGATTTCCGTTTCCGCGTTTTCCCTTTCTTTCTCGTAAGAGACCACTTTGGATTCCAGAAACGTATCTCCATCAATCCAATACGTTTTCACAAGGCCACTAGGCAAAGTCGCTTTAACTCTATAATAGTAGCGCCCCGAAAACCACAGGCCCTCCTCTTGCTCCAGTGCTGCATCATACAGGCCGGGATTGGTCAAAGGCGTTGTCAGGGGTGCCTCTTCCTCAAATGCTCTTGCCATTCGCGTATCCAGCAAATGTGGCGGTTTTCCC
Organism: uncultured Puniceicoccaceae bacterium; assembly: GCA_964415925.1. GTDB lineage: Bacteria > Verrucomicrobiota > Verrucomicrobiia > Opitutales > Oceanipulchritudinaceae > CAYQCG01. Next base: position 2,416 of record CAYQCG010000042.1, read on the forward strand.
GGATGTTGCTCCCAGACAGTCTCCCCATCGTGCACCATCAGGTAATCCCCAGATGGCATCTCAATGCTGAAACGCGCCAAATCGGGCGACTTTTTGACCAGACGTGCCGGAAATCCCTGTCCCTCGATTTCAAACCTCCCAGTTAATCGCAGGCTCTTCAACTCAAGCTGGGCTGCAAGCCCGCCGCTCGCTTCTGCATGCCTCTTCAGGATTTCTTCCAGTTCCAGTCTCTCATAGTCCTTTCTATAAATCCCTTTTTCCCCACCCGACGGCTGGGCTTTTATGTAATAATAAAGGAGGACATTAAGCGACACCACACCTGTTAAAATAACAGCAAGGAGAACCAGCCTGCGCATCTGACGGACCTTCTTTTGTCTTAATCGCTCCTCCGGAGGCAACTCCATTTAACTAACTTACTCTGCAGGCGATGGGTAGCAATCCCAGATTGCGCTTGCTACCGGCACACGAAGACCTTCCTCTGGGCAGATGAGCAGCGAGCTAGAATTACGCAAGCAGGCATGGACCGGAGACGCCGTCTTGGCCCTATATGCACGGAAATGGATCCTGCAGCAGAAAAACCGGATTGATGCAGAACTTGAATCGCGCATGACCTCCAATCCTTTTCTTTCAGGTCTCGGGAAGCCGCTGCAGGTCGAAGCACAAATCGGGCGCATCTTCGCTTCCGACGGTCTCGATGCGGCTTTCAGATGGATCGAGGAAAATATCCAGCCCCTTTTCAATACCCAGGAAAATAAGCGGTTACGCAGTTCCCGAAGCAGTAAAAAATAGATGCTCAGCAGGGCAGGTAATCTAGTCTTAGACAGTATAAGCCATCGCTATGGTGCCGGTCCCACAGTGCTTGAAAACATCAGCCTGTCCCTCGCGCAAAATGAAATTATCGCCCTCATCGGCCCCACAGGTTGCGGGAAAACTACTCTCCTTCGCTTGTGCAGCGGCCTTATCAAACCACTCCAGGGTGAAATATTTCATAAGCAAACTCCTGTTGATAAACCGCTCCATAACAGTGGCTTTATCTTTCAGGAAGCAACCTTGCAGCCATGGCAAACCACCCTCGATAACGCCACTCTCGCACTCCGCCTGAAAGGTGTTGGCAAACCGGACTCCAGGCGTATCGCCCGTCACTGGCTGGAAAAAGTTGGTCTCAGTAAAGCCGAATCCTATTACCCAAGGCAGCTTTCCGGCGGTATGCAGATGCGGGTCGCTCTCGCCCGTGCCCTCTGCCCGGAACCTGAAATCCTCTTCATGGATGAGCCCTTCGGAGCGGTCGATGCAGTCACCAGAAACCGTCTCAATGAAGAGCTCCTCAAGCTTTGGCAAGTGCAGCAGTGTTCGGTTCTCTTTGTCAGTCACGCTGTCAGTGAGGCTGTCTTCCTCGCTCATCGTGTGGTCGTTCTCACCGGGCAGCCCGGCAGGATTTTTCAAGAGATACCAGTTCCTTTTCAATATCCAAGACTCTCGGAATTACGTGAATCCAATCGTTATCAGGAGAAAGTCGCGGAAGTGACTCACTCCCTGAGGATGGCTGAAGCACAATGAAGCTCGATGGTAAATACATTGTGCCTGCTGCAACCGGGCTGCTCGTCGTCATACTGCTTTGCTACGCCATCCGTTTCTTCCTGCTGCGTCCGGGAGAATCGGATTTCCTCCTCCCCCTTCCCGGTGAAATCATCTCCGCTTTCTGGCAGGAACGTCGCATACTCTTCAACGCTGCAGGGGAAACTTTGATCGCAGCCTTGTCAGGTTTCCTGCTCGCAGTCGTTTGCGGATTTACACTCGCTGTAATACTATCCTCAGGCCCCTGGATTCGACGCTCCCTCTACCCATGGATTCATGTCCTGCAAATGACACCCGTAATCGTCCTGATACCATTTCTCATCCTCTGGATCGGTCCGGGCCTGCCGAGTATCATTGCCATCACTTTTCTCATCAGTTTCTTCCCTGTCGTCGCCAGCACCACTCAGGGGCTGCTTTCAACACCGGAAACGCACCGTGATCTTTTTCGTCTCTATAACGCAAATCACTGGCAAAAACTCTTGTGGTTACGCGTCCCCTTTGCCCTGCCCTACTTCTTCAACGGCTTGAAAATCTCTGCCACGCTCGCCGTTATCGGTGCTCTCACCGGTGAATTCTTTGCCGGCAGCAGCAATGGCTCAAGCGGTCTCGGATTCCTCATCATCATTTACAAGAGTCAGTTCAAGATCGATGCTCTGGCTGCTACCGCCCTCCTCGCCTGTCTCCTCGGGCTCAGTTTCACTGGAGTGGTTGCAGTACTGCGGTGGTATGCTTTAAGGCATTGGCATGAATCTATTGATCGGGATTTCAGGTAGTCTCCTGCTCCTCTTGATGGGATGCGTCGGCTGTGGCCCCAGACAGGACAACGGGCTCACGCCCTTCATCCTGCAAACCGACTGGTATGCCCAGCCGGAGCATGGTGGCTTCTATTATGCCCTCGCCTCCGGTCTCTACCGCGATGCTGGCTTGCACGTAACCATCCTGCAGGGTGGCCCAAACAGTAACTCTGTCGAGAAGGGCCTCACCGGACGGGCCGATGTCGCCATGAACCGACTCGATACCCTCATGAAAATCCGTGGCAACGGCGTCCCTTTAGTCGCCCTTTTCAGCACCCTCCAGCACGATCCCCAGGCCCTTATGTTGCACCGGTCCAATCCCGTCAGCAATCTCAGCGAACTCGACGGTGCCCAAATCCAGGCTGTTCCCGGACAGGCATGGATCGAATACCTCGAGCAACACTACGAAATGCAGCTTCATGTCATTCCGCATGACTTCGGCCTGGAGCGCTTCATGGCCGATCCTCGCGCCATCGTCCAGTGCCTCGAAACCAGCGAGCCTTACTACGTTCGGCAAAACAATCTGGAGCCAAAAATCCTGCCCCTCCGCTCTGCCGGTTTCGATCCCTACCATGTGGTTTACACCAGTAGCAATCGCCTCCTGCGCAATCCCGATGTCTTCCGGCGCTTCATCGAGGCCTCAATCAAGGGCTGGAAGGCCTACATCCAGAGCGATCCGTCGGCAGCCCATCAGCTCATTGCCAAAAATAATCCCCACATGAGCGAAGATTTCATGGAATGGAGTCGCCGCCAGTTAATCGAAAAGCAGCTTGTTATGGATAATGACCCTCAATCCGTCGGAAGAATTGATTCAGAGCGAGTTGATAAGCTTCATCAAACGCTCCTCGAACTCGAAATCCTCGATCAACCTCTGGACCTCGACTCCATGATCGCAGACTTTTTCCGCTATAGTGACTAGGTACTCGCGGCCAGCTGCGTGACGCTGATGATTTGAGCCCCGGCCGCTTTTGCCTCATCCATCACACGCACCATCAAACCTGAACGTACCTTGGGATGAATCTTGATGATCACGGGTGCGTCACTGCCTTTTTCCTGCAGGCGGTCCTTCACCACTTGGCGAACACCTCCCAGGCCAATCTCGCGATTTCGCAGGTAAATACCTCCGTTTTCCCGAATCTGCAGGTCAAACGGCTCTTCCGGTGTATCCTGCTGCTCCGGTGATGGACGCGGCTTTTCTGCATCCAGGCCTTGTTCATCAACGAATACCGTTGTCACAATAAAGAAGATCAGGAGGATGAACACCATATCAATCATCGGAGAGATGTTGATATCCGTCTTGTCGTCATCCTTGCGAATATGTCGGGTTCTGGCCATTCAGGGTCTTTGATTGAAAAGGTCTTTCCGGTCAGTAGAACAACCAGACTTACCCAGATCAAGAGAATTCCTTTCCTGTTGGACAGCGCTTTACAAATTCAGGTTTCCTCTTTCTCTCTGAAACTCAAGCGCGTTATCAGTAAAATCGCTACCACTCCAATCACCAGGCTCAACAATACCGGGAATCCGTACCCCGTTGGCAGGAATCCCGCAAAAGCCGCCAGTCCTGCTGCAATCATCGCATACGGCAACTGTGTTCGGACATGGTCCGCCGCATCCACCCCACACGCCACCGAGGACACAATCGTCGTGTCACTGATCGGCGAACAGTGATCCCCGAAAACAGCCCCGCTGAATACCGCAGCCACCACTCCCGGAAGGATCACTCCTGTCTCGGCCAAACCCGGGGTCATCATCTCGAACGCCACAGGAATCGCCAGTGGCATGATGATCCCCATCGTCCCCCACGAGGTTCCCGTTGAAAACGCCACCAGCGCAGACACCAGAAATACACTCATTGGCAGCAATTCTACCGGTAACCGGTTCGTCAGCAAACGTGCGATCACACTCCCCGCTTCCAGCTCTCCCAGCGTGCTGCTCAGGATCCACGCCCCGATCAACACCATAATGGGCGTAAAAAGGTTAAGCACCCCCTGTGTATACGCTTCAGATGCCTTTTCTCTCTCCTTCTTCAAGTGTGGATACGCCGCAAACGCCCCCAGCGAAGCCACTGCGCTCGCGCACACCAGCACCAGTGCCGCGTCCGCCCTGCCGAATGCATCTGCCGCCTTTCGCAATGTGAACGGCCACGGCTCTTCCGCGCCGCTTAGATACAGCCCAAACAGCATCCCCAGGATCAGGATAACCAGCGGCACCACTGCACGCCACGATCCAACAGCTTCAGTGTTTTCTTTACCCGAATCCTCCTTCACCCTGGTTTCCGCCTGGAACGTCCGCATAGGACCTATGTTCCAGTTGAAAGCTATCACGCACGCCAGCAGCACCAGCGTAAACCAGCAGTAGAAATTCAACGGAATGGATGAAAGGAAGAGCGCATACGGCTCAGCCTCTTCCGTCCGTCCCGCCAGGTTGTATCCCTCTTGGATCATCGCCAACTGGTAGGCAATCCACGTCGAGACAAACGATACACACGCCACCGCGGCACTGGTCGAATCCACCAGATAAGCCAGCTTTACCCTCGCTACACCATAGCGGTCTGCCAGCCCCCGGAACATCCGCCCCACCAGCATCGAGTTCGCCAGGCCGTCAAAAAAGCACACCAGCCCCAGCCCGTAAGCGGTCCATTGCAGCCTTCGTCGCGGGTGTTTCTGTAGGAATCGCATCACCAGCGCCTGCAGCGCGCCTCCCTTTTCCAGTAGTGCCGCAAACCCGCCCAGCATGAATGTAAACGCGATCGCCCCAATCTTCCACGTGCTTTGCAGGTTCTTCAGGAAGTGCGTTTCGATTAGCTCCACAAAGGCCGTCAGTGGATTCCCCCCGCTCAGGATGATCGCCCCTGCTGCACCACCCGCCACCAGGCTCAGCAAGACCCGCCGTGTCAGGAAGACGCAACCCAGCGCCACTACACTCGGCCACAACGCCCCTACCATCGACTCGCTCGCTGCCCAGTAAAACGACGCCCCAAACAGCACCAACGCAACTATTCCCGTCCAACGCATCACTCTAAGCCATCACATAACGGCTCCCAGCCTATTGCAAGCTACAGAAACAGCGGGATTTACCTGGGTTGTTTCTGTTCTGGCTTAACCTTCACTCGATCGCATGCACGAATCCGTCGGCCGCCAGCAGATAAACTTTGTCCCGGTAAATGCAAAGGGTGGATTCTTCCACACGGAGCCCCGTCTCGTAGATCCAGTGCGGCTTACCTGTACTGGTATCCAGACAGTAAAAGAATGGAGAGCTTCCTGATGCCACATACAAACGGTCGTTCGCTATCGCAGGCGCGGATAACCCGCCACCGTCAGGATACGTCCAGTAAATTTCCGATGTCTTGTAGTTCACACAATACACCCGGGTGCAGCTCGGTACACCTCCAAGGCCCACTCCTGCCCTCGCCGTATAATAGGCCCGGTCATTGTAGAGTGCAGGTGTTGCGTTGAAGTTGCGGACATCACCCCGTCTCGAGTGGTCAGTGATCCCAGCGGATAGTAACTTCCCAGTTTTACCGTCGACATACTTGTACATATCGCGGTTATTCGGCACCAGGATCAATCCATTGCGTGCAATCAGTGTGCCTGAATCAAGCCCGATCCCGCTTTGCTTCCAGACGATTTCTCCGGTTTTCTTGTCAAATGCATACAGTATGTGGCTCCAGGAGCCAAAGTACACCATGTCACCGTCAATCGCCGGTTCGGCCGGCACTGACTTCGCCGTCGGGTACATCCACACAATCTTCCCGGTTTCAGCCTCCAGGCACATCGCGTAACCGCTCACCGTGGGTATATAAATCATTCCGTCATCTGCAGCAGCTGAACCCCAAACCCAACCTCCGGGGATTGTTTGCTTCCATAACAACTCGCCCGTTTCAGCGTCCAGACAATAGAAAAACCGTTGGCCACCCTGCTGTCCGGTGTAGACCTTACCGTCATAAAGGGTTGCTCCCACCGATATCGCGCCCCCCATCTCAAACTTCCAGTATTCCTCTCCCGTTTCCGCATCTACACAGAACAGGAAGCCCCCGGGGCTTCCGAAATACACTTTCCCTTTCGTGGCTGTTGGTTTCGACTGGTAGTAGGTCCCGCCAGTTAGTGAATCTGAGAAAATCCGCTTGCCGTTCTCGTTCATGTAGGCATTCAGCAGGCTCCGTTTCCACTCCAGATCGCCTTTTGCATTCACACAATACAGCCACAGGTCACTGTCGCTTAACAGTGTTTTTCCTCGGGAAGACTCTAGGTCCCCGTAGAACTGGTGCCGGGATAGCTGTTTGGTCCATTGTTTCTTTCCTTCCAGGCTGACACCCGTCAGCTTTCCATCAACAGTCGCTACCATCAGACCCTCCGGTGTCATCGCGGGCCTCGACCGTATCCAGTCACTCAATACGTTTTGCCAGAGAATTCTACCTGTCTTCGCATCCAGGCAGTAAAGGCGTTTGTTTGCTGAACCGACGTAGACTCTGCCGTCAACCGCCAGGGGTACCGTAAAATGCTTGCGTGCTCCCTTCTCGATGGGTGCGACCTGCGTTTCCCAAATCAACGATCCGTCATCTTCATCCAGCGCATAAATGCTCCCGCCATTGGCTCCAAAATATACAACCCCGTTCTGGATAGTCACCATCGTGTTGACTGGACCCTTGGCCTGAAATGCCCACGCTATACGGTCGCTGCTCGAACCGGAAAGATTCAGTGAGTAGAGATAACCTTCCGTCGTCCCTTGGATCACACGGTTTTCAGTCACCACCGGTTCCGCCAGCACATCAATATCTCCCACATTGAAATCCCACAGG
>CAYQCG010000043.1:0-9500 GCA_964415925.1 uncultured Puniceicoccaceae bacterium
TTTGAAGACGGCTGATGCGGGTTATCTGACTCGTAAGCTCTGTGATGTGGCCATGGACTTGACCATTAACACGGAGGACGATGGGAACCGTGACGGTGTCTGGAAACATGCTATCTATGAAGGTGATGATGAAATTGTCTCCCTCAAGGATCGCCTTGTCGGACGTTACGCCAGTGATGACGTTCGTAACCCGATCAATCCGGACGAAATTGTTGTGGGCGCAGGTGAGTTGATCACAGAGAGTCTTGCTGACCGTATTAACGAATTGGGCATCGAGCGCGTAAAAATTATGAGTCCTCTGACTCATACCCAAAACAATGGTATTTCCGCCAAGGCTTATGGTATCAACCCTGCAACCAACAAGTCAGTGGAAATTGGAACCGCTATCGGGATCATTGCAGCGCAGTCTATCGGTGAGCCCGGCACTCAGTTGACTATGCGTACCTTCCATATCGGGGGTATCGCGTCTGCACTTGCCCAAAGTAATGAGATACGGCTTCGCAACACCGGAAATGTCCAGTATCAGGGTTTACGTTTGGTTGAGGTTGGCGAAGGCGAGCGCGCTGTACGTGTGGCCCTTAACAAAACCGGTATAATCCGGATAATGGGCGAGAACGATCGCGAGCTGGAAACTTACAACATACCGGCAGGGGCTGCTCTCTTTCTCAAGGATGGTGAGGAAGGCAAGAAGGGCGATGTGCTGGCCCAGTGGGATCCGCATAACGTACCGATTATTTCTGAAAAGGGCGGTGTCGTTGGCTTCCGTGACATGATTCCGGGTGTGACTGTCAAACGTGAACTCGACGCAGCCACAGGCCGTATTGCCACTGTAGTTGTTGAACACAAGGAAGACCTCAATCCCGGTGTCGAAATCCACGAGATAACCGCGACCGGAAAACGCGGTAAGGTCCTCGCAACCTATGCTATTCCAACAGGTGCGCAGGTCCAGGTTAATGAAGGCGACAATATTGCCGCCGGCACCCTCCTGGCCAAGACCCCGCGTCAGGCTTCCAAAACGCAGGACATTACCGGCGGTCTTCCCCGTGTGGCTGAGCTCTTTGAAGCACGCCGTCCCAAAGATGCAGCCGAAATGGCAAAGATCGATGGTATCGTCTCGATGGCTGGCACGGTCCGCAGCAAGAAGAAACTGATCGTTACAGATGAGGAAAGTGGTAATCAGGAGGAACATTTGATCCCCCACGGCAAGCACATCATTGCCCAACCCGGTGACCGCGTCTATAAGGGGCAACACCTCACCGAAGGTCCTGCTGATCCGCACGAAATCCTCGATATCCTTGGTGTCAGTGCAGTGCAGGAATACCTGCTCTCTGAAATCCAGAAGGTTTACCGCCTGCAGGGTGTTACGATTAACGACAAGCACCTGGAAATCATTATTTCCCAGATGCTCCGCAAAGTCCGTATCACTGAACCAGGTGACAGCGAGTTCTTCTGGGGTGAGCAAATCGACAGGGAAAACTTCCTCTCCGAAAACGAGCGCATCATCGAAGCCGGTGGCAAGCCCGCAGAAGGTGAGCCTATCCTTCTCGGTATTACCAAGGCTTCCGTCGAAACGGAATCCTTCATATCAGCCGCCTCCTTCCAGGAAACTACCCGTGTCCTCACCGACGCCGCGACTCTGGGCAAGGTCGATGAACTCAAGGGCTTCAAGGAGAATGTCATTATGGGTCACCTGATTCCAGCCGGAACCGGTCTTCCCAAATATCGGCGCCTCCGCATTACAACGCTGGGTGGTGCCACTGAATATGATGCTGAAAATATTCCAGCAATCAACGAAGCCGGTAAACCGGAAACTTACTGAAGTAAACTTAAAATGAAAAAACTGCTTGAACCTGAACCAGCGAACGCTATCGTCTTCGCTTCTTTTCGCGTCTCACAAGCAGCGATTAGCTATGCCCACAATTAATCAACTTGTCCGCAAACCGCGCACCTTGGTCAAAGCAAAGACCAAGTCACCCGCCCTGCGTAGAAATCCCTTCCGCCGGGGTGTCTGCGTGCAGGTCATGACGCGTACTCCAAAGAAACCGAATTCCGCTATTCGCAAGGTGGCTAAAGTACGCCTGACTACTGGTATAGAGGTTATTGCATATATCCCGGATGAGGGCCATAGCCTTCAGGAGCACAGCGTCGTGCTTGTCCGTGGTGGTCGTGTTAAGGATCTGCCGGGTGTACGTTATCACATTGTCCGTGGAACCCTTGACTGCATGGGCGTTGAAAAACGCCGTCGTAGCCGTTCCAAATATGGAGTGAAGAAACCCAAGAGCTAATCCATAATATTCAACAATATGTCACGCCGCCGCAGAGCTGAGAAAAAAGACCGTCAACCGGATCCTCGTTACCAGAACCCGCTGGTCAGTCTTTTGATTAATGTCGTCATGCGCGATGGAAAGAAATCCACCGCTCAACAAATTGTATACGGTGCTTTCGAACGTGTCAGTGAGCAGCTTGGAAAGGGCGACCCTATTGATCTTCTCTTGGGTGCACTGGAAAACTGTCGTCCCAAGCTTGAAGTTAAAAGCCGTCGCGTCGGTGGTACGACTTACCAGGTTCCCCTGGAAATACCTTTTGAACGTCAGCAAAGCCTCGCTTTCCGCTGGATGGTAACCGCTGCCTCCGCTCGCCGCGGATCCATGCGCGATAACCTGGCCACCGAAATTGTGGACGCTTACAACAACACAGGTTCCGTCGTCAAAAAGAAGGAAGACACCCATAAAATGGCTCAATCCAACCGCGCTTTTGCCCATCTGCGCTGGTAATTTATTATATTGTAAATCTCCCGAAGACTCTCAATCAAACACCATGGCTGAAACCGCAACACTTTCCACTGCCAATGCCAAAGGGCGCGCATGCCCTCTGGAATACCAGAGAAATATTGGCATTGCCGCTCATATTGACGCCGGCAAAACCACCACAACGGAGCGTATTCTCTTCTACACTGGTAAGGTCCATAAAATAGGCGAAGTCCATGAGGGTTCCGCTGTCACCGACTGGATGGAGCAGGAGCGCGAACGCGGCATTACGATCACCAGCGCGGCCATTTCCACGGAATGGAAAACACCCCGGGGTCCGTTTGAGGGCATTACCCACCGTATCAATATTATTGATACACCTGGACACGTCGATTTTACCGCCGAAGTTGAGCGTTCATTGCGCGTCTTGGACGGTGCGGTCGCCGTCTTCTGTGCTGTTGCCGGTGTCCAGCCCCAGTCGGAAACGGTCTGGCGCCAAATGGACAAGTATACCGTTCCCCGCATCGCCTTCATCAATAAAATGGACCGCACCGGGGCAGATTTCTTCTCGGCCATTGATGATATCCGCAATAAGCTGGACGGTAATGCCCACCCTATTTATCTGCCCATCGGCAGTGAAGATAATTTTCGTGGACTCATTGATTTGATCCGGATGCAGGCACACATGTATCAGGAAGATGACAAGACGGGTTCACGGTATTCGGAAGAAGAAATTCCGCACGAGCATCTTGCCCAGGCAAAGAAGTATCACGAAATCCTCAAGGAGGAGCTCTCTTCATTCGATGATGACCTCGCCGAAAAATACTTGTCCGATGAGGAAATCACGGCTGATGAACTCGTTATGGCTTGCCGCAAAGCGACCCTTTCACGTCACTTCATACCGGTTATCCCCGGCTCCGCTTTCAAAAACAAAGGTGTTCAAAAGCTTCTCAACTGTGTCGTTAACTATTTACCTGGACCGCTTGATGTGCCCGCTATCCATGGTCACGACTCCGACGAAAAGGTGGTGGAAATCCATCCGGACGATCATCAGCCCGTAGCAGGACTCGCTTTCAAGCTGGCTACTGATCCTTTTGTTGGGAAACTCGTATTTTTCCGTATTTATCAGGGAACTCTTAATAAAGGTGCGTCATTGTACAATCCACGTTCCCGCAAGACAGAGCGTATCAGCCGTCTTATGGTCATGCACTCCGACCGGCGGGAGGATATCGATGTGGCTCACTCCGGTGATATCGTCGCGCTTATCGGGACAAAAGATATTCGTACCGGTGACACACTCGCTGACAAGAGCCTTGACATCATCCTTGAGCCACCTTCCTTCCCTGATCCGGTTATCAGCATGTCCGTTGAACCTGCTTCCAAGAGCGATCAGGAAAAGCTTTCATTGGGATTGCAACGTCTCGCTGAGGAAGATCCCACCTTCAAGGTTTCCAGCGATGAAGAAACTGGCCAGACGATCATTGCCGGTATGGGTGAACTGCATTTGGACATTATCCGAGATCGACTTTTCAGGGAATTCAAAGTCGAGGCCGCCGTTGGCAAGCCACAAATTTCATACCGTGAAACCATCAACCATCCGGCTCAGGGCGTCGGAAAGTTCGTTCGCCAGTCTGGTGGTAAAGGTCAATATGGCCACGCTGAAATCAAGATTGAGCCCAACGAAAAGGGTAAAGGTTACGAATTTCTGAATGAAATCGTAGGCGGTGTCATTCCCAGGGAATACATCAAGCCTACCGAAGAAGGCATCAAGGAGGCCATGCTTAATGGTACGGTTGCTGGGTATCCGGTTGTCGATGTTAAGGTCAGGCTGGTTTTCGGATCCTTCCACGAAGTCGACTCCTCTGAAATGGCCTTCAAAATGGCCGGTATTTTTTCTTTCCGTGAGGCCATGAAGGCTGCCAGTCCGGTTCTTCTTGAGCCCATCATGAAGGTCGAGGTGGAAACGCCGGAAGAGTTTTCCGGGGATGTCATGGGTGACATTAACCGTCGCCGTGGCCAGGTCCACAGCATCGACAGCAAAGGCAGTATTTCACGAATCACCGCATTCGTCCCTCTCGAAACCATGTTCGGTTATTCCACTGACGTACGCTCGCTCTCAAAAGGACGTGCCAGTTACTCGATGGAACCACACCACTTTGAACAAGTGCCGGCCAACTTGTTGGATAAGATCGTCGACACCGCATCACGTGCACCCGCACGCACCTAACCTGAAGTTCCCTACACATGACCGGCCAAAAAATCCGTATTAAACTCAAAGGCTTTGATTATAGAGTGATCGATCAAAGCGCCCTCGAAATTGTTGATACCGCCAAGCGCTCCGGAGCCCGGGTCGCCGGGCCGGTGCCTCTGCCCACCCGTATCGAGAAGATCAGCATCAACCGCTCCGTGCACGTCGATAAAAAGTCCATGGAGCAATTCGAGATGCGCACCCACAAGCGCCTTATCGATATTTTGGAACCCACAGCCCAGACCGTTGATGAACTGAAAAAGCTCAACCTTCCTGCCGGAGTTGACATCACCATCAACGTTTAACCGAATTTATTTTTGATATAAGTTTGACAAGCGAGCCGGGACTTAGTTTTCTGATCGCTTTTTCACCGGTCTAATCACCCTCAAGCAACCCTTTGACATGGAAAGCCGTGTGGCCATGCCCCGGAACTCCAACGTCGGAGTCTTTCAATTTTAAGGAAAATTTTACCAATAATATCTAACACCTAAAGCAGGTCTACTGAAAACGGAGGCCGCACCCTTGCACTTCCACCTGCCACTTAGAGCCATGCTATATTCCCTCATCGGTAAAAAAATCGGGATGACGCAAGTCTACGACGAGAGTAACACTCTCGTTCCAGTGACTGTCATCGAAGCGGGCCCCTGCCCCGTCATTCAAATCAAGACTGTGGAAAAGGATGGCTACGAAGCCCTCCAGATTGGTCACGGCAAGCGCAAATCCAAGAATACTTCAAAAGCGCTTCAGGGTCACTTTAAAAAAGCAGGCACCGATAACCTGCATACTTTGAAAGAAGTCCGCGGTAATGTAGAAGGCTTCGAAACCGGCCAGACACTTTCCGTCCAGGACTTCATGGAAACACCGAAGGTGGATGTTATCGGCATCACCAAGGGTCACGGTTTTCAGGGTGTTGTAAAGCGATGGAATTTTGCGGGTGGGCCTGCTTCCCACGGTTCCATGTTCCACCGTCGCGGTGGCTCATACGGCCTCTGCCAGTGGCCGGGTGAAGTTCACAAGGGAAAGAAAATGCCGGGTCAATTCGGGAATCACCGCCGTACTGTCCAGAACATGAAGGTTGTCAAAGTGATGCCGGAAAAGAATCTGATCCTTCTTAAAGGCAGCGTGCCCGGTGCCAATGGTAGCGAAGTGATCATTCGCAGCGCTCTTAAAGCCAAAAAGAAATCCGCCTAGAACGAATTAACGGCCATGAAACTGAAACTTTACACACCCGACGGATCAAACAGCGCTGAGAAGGATTTCGCTATTCCCGCTTTCGAGGGTGACAAGGGAATTCCCGCACTTCGACAGGTCTTGATTGCCTATCAGGCCAATAAACGCCAGGGCACCGTTAGCACCAAGACAAGCACTACAGTCCATGGAACCGGCAAAAAGCCTTTCCGCCAGAAAGGCACCGGCATGGCTCGACAGGGTGCCCGTAATCGCGTTCAGCATTATCACGGCGCAGTCTCGCATGGCCCCCAGCCGCGTGATTACAACCAGAAAATTTCCCGCAAAATGCGCCTGCTCGCGCTGGGACGTGCCCTCTTTGACCGGGCTAACGCTGGCGAAGTTGATGTGATCGAACGCTTTGATGTCAGCGAGCCCAAAACACGCCTTTTCAACAAGGTTGTCAGTCAGATTGCTCCGGATGCCCGTAAACTCCTCATTGTGGATGACATCTGGGCGGACAATGTAGCCCTTTCAGCCCGCAATATCGAACGTGTTTCGCTGGCACTCGCCCGTGAACTTAACGCCCTCGATTTAGCACAATACGACCGGATCCTTATAACAGAGCGCGGTATCGAGAATGTCATTAACCGAATAACCAAAACCGAAGGAGCAGCTGCATGATCCAGGCGGAGCGTATACTTCTCAGAAGCGTTGTAACGGAAAAGGCCACAGAGCTGACTTCCCACAATAACGCCTACACTTTCAAAGTGCATGCTGATGCCAACAAGGTGTCTGTTGCTCAAGCCGTGGCCAAGACTTTCGATGTCGAAGTGGCCAACGTTAATATCCTCAACATCAAGCCAAAGGTGAAACGCAGCCGAATGCGTCGTGGCTCAGCCGGCATCAAGTCCGGCTACAAGAAAGCCATCGTCACGCTCAAGCCGGGCCAAACCATCGACCTCGTCTAAAGCCATGCCTATAATACAGAAACGTCCTTTAACTCCCAGCCAGCGGTTCCGCGTTCAGAACAAGGTTGCGGTTGACACCAAGCGCCCTGAAAAATCCCTCACTGAGTCGATCAAGAAGACCGGTGGTCGCAATCACTATGGCCGTATCACAAGCCGTCGTCGTGGTGGAGGTCATAAACGCCTTTACCGGCTCATTGATTTTAAGCGGGACAAATTTGATATTCCTGCAGTCGTTGAATCGATCGAATACGATCCCAACCGCACTGCCAACATTGCCTTGTTGCGCTATGAAGATGGTGAGAAACGTTATATTCTCGCTCCCAATAAGGTAAAGAAGGGTGACACCTTAATTTCATCCGAAAAGAAGGTGGACTATAATCCCGGAAATAACATGCCCCTGTCCGAAATGCCGCCTGCTGCACGTGTGCACTCGATCCAGATGCAGCCAAACCGTAAGGCACAAATTGCACGAAGCGCAGGAGTCAGTGCTCAGCTCGTTGCGATCGAAGGAGCTTTTGCAACACTCCGTATGCCCAGTGGGGAGTTGCGCTATGTCAAAGCCAATTGCCGTGCAACTTTGGGCGTTGTGGGCAACGAAACCCATAGTAACGAGCAGATCGGCAAAGCCGGACGCTCTCGATGGAAAGGTCGCAGACCTCGTGTCCGTGGTATGGCGATGAATCCGGTTGACCACCCAAATGGTGGTGGTGAAGGCCGCTCCAAGTCCGGTGGTGGACGTCAGCACCCAATGTCTCCATGGAGTCAGTTAGCCAAAGGTTTCCCAACCCGAGTCAAGGGCAAGGCATCCAACAAGATGATTTTGGTCCGCCGCAACGGCCGTAAAATGAAACGTTAAGCAGTAAGCATCATGTCACGTTCACTCAAAAAAGGTTTTTACGTTGATCCCGGCCTCTGGAAGAAAATTCTGGATGCCCAGGAAAAAGATCTGCGCAAGCCGATCCGGACATGGTCACGCCGATCCACTATCACGCCTGAATTCGTTGGCCTGAATCTGGAAATCCATAACGGCAAGACTTTCATTCCTGTTCACATCACCGAGAATATGGTGGGCCATAAACTCGGAGAATTTTCCCTCACGCGTGCCTTCCGCAGTCACAGCCCGCACACGAAAAAGTAACGCTACTGATCCATGGAAGTCCAAGCCCTTACAAAATACGTCCGTATGTCGCCCAAGAAGGTGCGCGAGGTAGCCCGCGAAATTCAGGGACAGCCCGCGGCGGACACCCTCGAAAAACTTCGCTTCATCCCGCGCAAGTCAGCACGTTTGCTTGCCAAGACCCTGCAAAGTGCAATCGCGAATGCGGAAAATAATCACAATCTTGCGTCCAATGAATTGTTTATTCAACGCGCACTGGTAGAGGAGGGGCCCATTCTGAAGCGCTTCAAACCCGCTGCCCGTGGCTCTGCCAAGCCCATTCATAAACGGACCAGCCATCTCCGTATCATCCTTACAGACCAGAAAAGCTAACGAACACGTCTAATGGGTCAAAAAGTCAATCCAATCGGTTTCCGTCTCGCCGTTCGCCGCAACTGGGAGTCCCGCTGGTATGCCACCAAGCGTAACTTCGGCGACTTTCTCGCGGAGGATCATCAGATTCGTAAACACCTTACGGAACGCCTGCGCATGGCTGCCGTCCCGCGAATATTTATTGAGCGTGCCGGTAACCGTATTCGGGTAAAGATTTTTACCGCCCGCCCGGGCATCGTCATTGGTCGGAAAGGCGCAGAGCTGGAAAAAATAAAGACTGATCTGACGAAGAAAATCAAGCGCGACATCCTCCTCGATATCCAGGAAGTAAAAAAGCCCGAACTCGTTGCGGCACTTGTCGCTGAGAACGTTGCCCTCCAACTGGAACGTCGAATCTCTTTCCGCCGCGCTATGAAAAAGGCGGTTCAAACTTCCATGAGCATGGGCGCCGAGGGCGTTCGCATACAGGTTTCCGGCCGTCTTGGAGGCGCCGATATCGCCCGGACGGAATCGCAACGCCAGGGTCGCGTGCCATTGCATACCCTGCGTGAAAACATTGACTATGGTTTGGCTGAGGCTCGCACCGTATACGGGATTATTGGTGTGAAATGCTGGCTCTGCCTGCCTGAAGATGAAAAGCCGCTATCCTACTAACGCATACGAACCATGGCCCTGAATCCATTTCGCACTAAATTTCGCAAGCAGCACCGCGGTCGCAACCGGGGCCGTGCCAAAGGGGGCGATACTCTCGCATTTGGCGAATACGGTTTACAGTCCCTCGAACGTGGTCCGCTCACCGGTCAGCAGATCGAAGCCGCGCGTGTGGCCATTAACCGCTATCTCAGTCGGCGCGGAAAAGTCTGGATCCGCGTTTTCCC
>CAYQCG010000044.1:0-5228 GCA_964415925.1 uncultured Puniceicoccaceae bacterium
ACAATCGGTATATCGTAAATATCGATTTCGTTCTTTCGAATAAGGAATAGAAGCAGGTCGAGTGGCCCTTCAAAAACCGGAAGTTTAATCGGAGGGTCGAATGGCTGGACCAGGTTATCTTCGGGTTCACTCATTTAGAATCGGACAAGGTCGAGGCCAACCGTGAAACTGACCTCGTCTTCACGCGTTGCGCCCTCGGTAAGAGACAGGCGATACTCCACTTCGAGGCTTCTGCCTAAACGTTGAAAAACAGAGAAACTTTGCTCGGTTACCAGGCTTTGCTCCGCATCATAACGGACGCTGGCAACGAAACGCCAGCGATCTGCAAAACGGAAACCGAACCATCCTGTATACTGGCGATATAGCCCTTCAAAGGAATCGAGTTCAAATGCAGTCCACCAACTGTTACCACTGCGTATCGTCGCTCTCAGCCTGGTTTCATCCACCGCCAGGTCTTCTGTCCGAATTCTGCCGATAACCGAAAGGTCGAGCCAATGTGCGGGTTGGCTGTAAAGTCGAAGATAAGTGGCATCAAAATTATCGTCATCCAGAGGTAGCATGCCTGCGAAGGCTGAACGGGAGGTAAAAACAACATCCTGATAAACGTCCACACGTGCTAACTCGCGGACGTTCTTTTTCGAGTCACGCGTCTGGAAGACGTTTTCAAAGCCGAATCGCAGGACATTCGTATCCAGTAAATCATCGGTGTTACGAATATCCGATAAATCCAAAGGCTGTAGCGAGCGGTTGATAATCTGCCGGTCAATCTGCTCGATATTCAGGCGATTCTTTTCACCATTTGGGTGATACCGCCATTGAACAACCGGCCTCAATATATGTCTCAGCCCCGTTATGTTCCATGTATTGTTCCTGACATCCCATTGTCCATACATAAGTGCTTGCAGGTCGGCTCCAAATTCGCCCATGAGACGCCCTACACTGACAGCACCGGTGCTGGATTCGCTATAATAAGTATATTGCAGTCCGGCACGGGGAGTTAAAGATAACCATTTGGTCAAGGCAGTCGGACGCTGGAGCGTATAATTAATGTTAAAACGTGAATGCTCCTGCGAAGGTATATTGATGGTGTTGAAATCGCTTTCCGTTTCCGAGGCTTGAAAAAGCAAGCTTGAACCAGGGGGAGGCAGGGGAGTGAAGGGTGGGGGCGGTCCGGGTGGTATGGGTAAATCAGGCGTATCACCGCCTTCATTATTGCCGGAAGACGGGAAGGCCTCGATCAATAGTCCGCTTCCTCCTGGTCCCGGCAGTCTGGCACCTGTATATAAGACGTAGGGTTGGGATGCATTCACGGATAACAGCAGGGCATCCTCGGAGAGACGGGCAAAGCTTGCGCTGCCACTATGATAGAGGCCCGTTCCGTCGATCAACTCAGTTGCAAACTTGTCCAGTCGTATTTCCGGTAGACGCTCAACGATAGGGAAGTCCTTGTTTACATTGGCCCTTGCAAACACAGAAACCATGAAATCCTCCTGCACCAGGGTAGCCTCTACAAAGCTGTCTGGCTGCTGGTCGATCCTGTAGCGTTCGGGACGAAAATCGCGGGTAATTTCGGAATCACTCCAACGGCTCAGTCGTCCTCTGATTTGGACACCCTCCGCGAGTTGCTGGAAGTGTCGCCACTCTGCAAAATAACGGTCGTCATCAATTGGATTTCGCAGCACATCTATACCGCGTTCTACATCATCATGGATCCATCCGCTGTAAAACTCACTGTGTACGAATTGATCACTACTTTCCTTAATATAGGAGAGTGCAGGGCCGATCAGGACACCACGATCCGTGTAAACATCGAAATTCGCTCCTGCATTCAGGTCCCGAGTCACCGGCACCAGTGTCCGGCTGCGAAAAAAACCTCCAAGATTGTTGCGGTAGCCGACTTCACCCCTTGCCTTGATCCCGGAATCCTCAAAATCTTGGCTCAATTTTGGCAGATAAAGCAAAGGCATCTTTCCGACCCGGGCCATCAGTGATTGGATTTCGATTTCTTCTCCGGGACGGATAATCGCACTTGCTGCCCGGACATTGGGAGAACCACTTTCCGGTTCTCCATAGTAGATGAGGACATTCTCGACCTCCATTTCGTCCTGTGTGCCTTCCGCCTTGGTTCCTTCGGCAAATACAGGCCCCACACCCACACGGAATGCACCGGTTTCAATTCGACGGGTAGCTACATCATAGTCGACCCTTTCACTAACTAACCGCAGGCCTTCCTGGGATATGATTACGTTCCCGCGCGCTTCGGCACGTTGTTGCTCCCTGAAATAACGAACTTCTTCTGCCTGCAGTTTGAATTCGTTGTGGGTAAACTCGGCATTTCCGCGTGCCATCAGGCTCTGGGTAGTGCCGTCAAAGACGATCGGTTCATCGGCACTTAATTGCGGGGGTGCCGCAAAAGCCAAATTGTTAAAAAACAGGCTTATTAAGGTGCAGGTCGTTAGAAGAATTCCGGAACGTACCATTTTTCGCACTATGGACTGCATGGTATTGTCGACAAGTCCGTTTTTCAGATCGGACTGAGCCGAAATCCAATATAGCTTTTTCTTATGGTGTTGCATCTACCACTATTTATATCTGAACTGTTTGTGACGTGAACATTTCTAGAACTGATCTCAACTCAATCCTTAATGCCACCTGTCATGCACCCCACGACCATCTGGGAATGCATCCGGTCAAAGGGAACCTGGTGGTCCGTGCTTTTTTACGCGATGCTGAACAGTGTGAGGTTATTGATTATGAAGCAGACCCGGAGAAACGCTATCCTTTAAAAAAGATAAAGGAAGAAGGCTTTTTTGAGGGCGTCATTGAAGGCCGTAGCGAGTCTTTTGCCTATCGGCTCAGGACAGTCCAGAAAAACGGGGAGATCCGCCAGTTTCACGATCCCTACTGTTATTTGCCTACTGTTACGGAACGGGATCTTTATCTCTTTAACGCGGGGAACGAACACCGTATCTACAACAAGCTGGGCGCACACATCAGGACTTACGGAGATGTCCGGGGTGTCTCCTTTGCCGTCTGGGCACCCAGTGCCAGGAGGGTGTCTGTCGTTGGTGATTTCAACCATTGGGACGGTCGCTACAATCCCATGCGTTCACTTGGTTCCTCGGGTGTTTGGGAGCTTTTTGTTCCACATCTGGATGAAGGATTGAAGTACAAATTTGAAATCCATGGTCAGGATGGACACCTCCATATCAAGACCGATCCCTATGGCACCTTTTTCGAATCACCGCCGCACAATGCAGCGATCATTAAGCCGGTGGATGACTTTGAGTGGACGGATCATGACTGGATCGAAAGACGTGCCAAGACCAACTGGAAGAAAGCGCCTATCTCGATTTATGAAGTCCATCTGGGTTCCTGGAAACGGATATACGAAGACGGTAACCGGCCTCTAACCTACCGTGAATGCGCGGATGAAATGGTCAAATACGTCAGCGAGCAGGGTTTCACGCACGTCGAGTTTATGCCCTTGGCCGAACACCCGTTTTCCGGTTCCTGGGGTTATCAGGTAACCGGTTTCTATGCTCCCACTCATCGTTTTGGAGAGCCTGAAGATTTCCAGTATCTGATTGACCAGTTCCATAGTAACAATATCGGCGTAATCATGGACTGGGTCCCCGGACACTTTCCCACTGATGCTTTTGCGCTCGCCCGTTTCGACGGAACACCTCTATACGAGCACGAAGACCCTAAACAGGGCTTTCATCAGGATTGGGGAACTTATATATTCAATTACGGACGTCACGAAGTCCGGTGTTTCCTCGTTGCCAACGCTCTGGCCTGGATTGACCGTTACCACATTGACGGCCTCAGGGTGGATGCAGTGGCTTCGATGCTTTACCTCGATTACTCACGCAAGGAAGGCGAGTGGATACCCAACAAATACGGCGGCAATGAAAATCTTGAAGCGATCGATTTCTTTCACGAAGTGAACCGGCTCATTCACGAATACTATCCCGGTTGCCTGATGATCGCAGAGGAATCGACTGCTTTTGGTGGTGTCAGCAAGCCGGTACAGGAGGGTGGTCTTGGATTCGACTTCAAGTGGAACATGGGCTGGATGCACGACATGCTGGAGTATTTTAAAAAAGATCCGCTTTACCGCAAATGGCATCATAACAGCCTGACTTTCGGCATGATTTACCAGTATTCCGAGCACTTCGTGAATGTTTTCTCCCATGATGAAGTGGTCCACGGCAAGGGCTCCCTGATCATGCGAATGGCTGCTCCCGACATGGATGCCAAGGCCGGCAGCCTGAGAGCGCTCCTGACCCTGATGTGGGCATGGCCGGGCAAGAACACGCTCTTTATGGGTGGCGAGTTCGGGCAGTCCAGCGAATGGCATTACGACGGCAGCCTGGAATGGTATTTACTCGAATACAGGAATCATGCCGGTGTCCAGAAACTGGTAAAGGACTTGAACAACCTTTACAGGAGCGAAGCCGCTTTCCACACCACAGATGTCGAACCAGGAGGTTTTGAATGGATTGGTATCAATGATGCCGAGAGTTCCGTGATTTCCTTCCTCCGTCGTTCTGCGGATGGAAATGAAACGCTCCTGATCGTCGGACATTACACACCGGTCGTCCGCGGCGGCTACCGTGTGGGTGTTCCTTATGAAGGTTACTGGAAGGAAATCCTCAATTCCGATGCAAGTTACTACAGTGGAACCGGAGAAGGCAACATGGGAGGGCTCAATACAGAACCCCAAACCTGGGATGGCCGCGAGAATTCGCTTTGCCTGACCCTGCCACCTAACTCCACCCTCATCTTCAAATACGAAGGATAAGCCTATCAGGCAGCCGACTCCACCGAGTCCTGTTGGCCTTACATAGAACCTGCCTTGATTCAGTAAGTCTCGTGAAAGAAATTCAGCGTTGAACAATCAGGTTTCTGCACCTCAGTGAACGTCGCCTGCAGCTGCAGCCTGCACCTTGAGTGACTGCACCACTTGTTCATTGAAGAGATCCTTTTCGGTTTTCTTCCACTCCGCCTTGGGCTTGATCTGGATGATGCGCAGGACTTGCAAAACTTTCATCATCGGGTAGACCGGATCAAATTCCCAGTTCTTAACCGCGAATTTAGCTCTGCCCGGATATTTATGGTGGTTGTTCTGGAATAGCTCACCCATCAGAAAGACATCAAACGGAGCTGTGTTTCTGGAAAAGTCGCCGTTGTCGAAATTGCTGTAACCGTATTTATGGCCACAC
>CAYQCG010000044.1:5238-9229 GCA_964415925.1 uncultured Puniceicoccaceae bacterium
GTTCACAGCAGCTCCGTGAATTGGCCCCATCAGGAAGTGGACAGGCAGTAGCAGGAAAAACCACGCGCTGGGAGCAAATAATAAATACACGGTTAAATAGAAGGCACACCATCCGAGACGAACCACTATGGAATGTGAGAACTTGTCCAGCCAGGGCCATTCCGGATAATTCTTGTCAAAGCGTTTGGCGTCCTGGAAGTAAGAATCCCCTCGGCGCCAAAGGTAATCCTCGTATATCTTCTTCGTCTGCCACATCATTCGGAAGACATCTTTGAAGAAATGGGGCGAATGGGGATCTTTTTCTGTATCCGAGTGTGCATGGTGCATCCGATGAAGGACAGCGTAGGCCCGTGGATTCAGGAACGAAGACCCTTGCGTGACGAAAGTCCCGAAGTAGAAAAACTTCTCCCAAAAAGGATGCATATTAAACATCGCATGAGAAGCATATCGATGCAGGAAGAATGTCTGATGGAACGCACTCAGAAACCAATGGGTAAAAAAGAACCCAAATATGATGAGTGTTCCTGATAAAAATGATATATCCAAAAGCATAACAATAGTATAATTTAATTAAGCAATAAAGCAGTAGACGATAGATCGTCCTGATAATCGAGGTTTTAACCACCTCTTACCGCTTGTGATCTAACTAGACGGTCATTCGATAGATTGGCAAGGTCATTAGATAATTTTCCATAGACGACTAGCCGATAGCCGCCATCAAAAAACTAGCCTTGATCTTAACACCCTGAATTTTACAGTATGGTCGTTTGAGCCCGTGCATAGCCCATCCTGTGCAATGTTCTTAATTACTGTAAATTAACATATTATCACATTATAATGAACTTTAACGTCGAGGATATTACCGACACGCGCAAGAAGCTGATTGTCACTCTGGAGGCACCTGAGGTCAGTTAAAAAGAAAAAGGAGTCCTCCAGCAGATCCGCAAACAGGCCAAAATTCCCGGTTTCCGACCCGGTAAGGCACCTGAGGCTATGCTGCGCAAGCGCTACGGAGAGCATATAACAGAGGAGCTCAACAAACAACTGGTCAATGCAGCCTACCAACATGTCAGCAGCGA
The DNA here is from genome assembly GCA_964415925.1 of uncultured Puniceicoccaceae bacterium. GTDB lineage: Bacteria > Verrucomicrobiota > Verrucomicrobiia > Opitutales > Oceanipulchritudinaceae > CAYQCG01. Next base: position 6,318 of record CAYQCG010000044.1, read on the forward strand.
GTGGGAGACAAAAATTTACGGGGTGGTCGAGTTGCCTTTGCCGGACATCCAAAAGGACTCTCCGGTTAACATTGAGATAACTGTTGATATACAACCAGACTTTGAGCTTCCAGAATACAAGGGCCTGGAAATCGAAGTGCCTTCCGATGAAGTTACAGATGAGGAAATTGATCAGGCGATTGAAAATATTCGACGGCAACGCAGCGAATTCAACAAGGTTGATCGCCCAGCCCGAAAATCCGATTATGTTCAGGTAACTTATATCGGAAAAATCGGTGATGAGCTTATTGCCGATATACTCGATGATTCTCCGGGTAACACGATTTGGGGCACCCAGGAAAAAACCTGGGAGGAAGTCGCTGCTGAAGGTGATATGCGCGTTGGTGTTCCAGTTATTATTGATGGATTGGTGGATATGTCTGCCGGTGATAAAAAGGAAGTGGAAATGACTTTCCCGGATGATCATCCGGTTGAGCAGTTGAGAGGAAAAACCGCTACTTATTCGATGGAACTACATGAAGTCCGAGAACGTATACTGCCTGAAATCAATGAGGAATTCCTTAAATCCATGCAGTCCGAGAGCCTCGAAGACTTTAAAGCACGCGTATTGGATGAATTGGAAGGGCGCAAGAAACAGGATGCTTACATGCAGAAACGCCAAAAGCTGTCGGATATACTTGTCGGCAGCATTGAAATCCCTTTACCGGAAAGTGCTATTGAGCGCGAAACCCAGCAGGTCATGGGCCGGATCATGCAGGACAATATGCAGAGGGGCGTGACAGAGTCTACTTTCGAAGAGCACAAGGAGGAACTCTACAATAATTCCCGGTCCTATGCGCTTCGGAACGTTAAATTGGAAATGATACTCAACCGTATTGCCGAAGAAGAGAAAATTGAGGTCGTGGACAAGGACTTTGAACAAGTCATTATGCAGGAAGCCATGCAGACTCAGCGGCGGCCGGAGGAAATTGTTAAGGAACTTCGGAGTAATCCAGGGCGTCTCAACCAAATAAGGCAATCTCTTCTTCGAGACAAGGCACTTGCTTTTGTTGTCGACCAGGCTAAGGTTGGCGTTACTGACAATGCGGTTACGCCTGCTTAAGAACTAATGGATAGGAGTGTCCGCCCGATATATTTTAATTACAGAACACATGAATAACACAATGAGTTATTATTTGCCATTGCCCAGTGTGGTTGAAACAGACGGACGCACAGAGCGCCACTGGGATATCTACAGTCGTCTGCTGAAGGATCGCATCATCTTTATTGGAACTCCCATTGACGATTATGTTGCCAATTCAGTCATAGCCCAGATGTTGCTCCTGCAAATGGAAGACCCGAAGAAGGATATACAGTTATATATCAATTCTCCCGGCGGCAGCGTTACTGATGGGATGGCCATCTATGACACCATGCGCTTTCTCAGTTGTGACGTGAAAACATACTGCATGGGACAAGCTGCCAGCATGGCCACAGTTTTACTTGCAGCAGGTACACCCGGGAAGCGACATGCCCTGCCTCACAGTCGAATGATGCTGCACCAACCGACTGGTGGCGCAGGAGGTCAGGCTTCTGATATTTCCATTGCCGCCAAGGAAATACTCCGCTGGCGCAAAGCCCTGAATGATATACTGGCTGAGCACTCGGGTCAGACTTCTGAGAAAATTGAAAAAGATTCTGACCGGGATTTCTACATGACTGCCCTTGAAGCCAAGGATTATGGTATTGTAGATAACGTTTTTGAGTTTAAACCGATTAAGAAGCTGAAGGAAGAAGCGAAAACCGGAACCGAAGGCTGAGTCGGACTTACTGAAAGATTGTATGGCGAAACCCACCAAAATGACCTTCTGCTCGTTCTGCGGTAAATCACAGAACGAAGTACGGAAGATGATTGCCGGTCCAGCTGGTGTACACATCTGTGACTCTTGTGTTAATGTTTGTAAAACAATCATTGACCGCGAATTACGCACACCTGAAGAGGAAGCTTCACAGACCTTTAATCTGGTTAAGCCTGCTGAATTGAAGACAGCTCTTGATGACTTTGTGGTGGGTCAGGATCATGCCAAAAAAGTTCTTTCGGTCGCTGTTTACAATCACTACAAACGACTCAGATCCCTTAACGGTGAAACGTCTCTTGAAACCGTTAATGAGCGTTTCGGTGATGTAACTATTGAAAAGAGTAACATCCTCCTCGTAGGACCCACCGGAAGCGGAAAAACACTTCTTGCCAGGACGTTGGCTGATCTTCTTGAGGTTCCCTTTGCGATTGCCGATGCAACTACACTGACCGAAGCCGGGTATGTTGGTGAAGATGTCGAAAACATTGTCTTGCGCCTTCTTCAGTCGGCTAACTATGACGTCAAGAAGGCTGAATGTGGTATCATTTACGTTGATGAAATCGACAAGATCGGACGCAAGACTGACAATGTGTCCATTACCCGTGACGTATCCGGTGAAGGCGTCCAGCAGGCACTCCTGAAAATCCTCGAAGGAACGGTTTGTAATGTTCCGCCCCAAGGCGGACGCAAGCACCCGAACCAGGAATACATCCAGGTGGATACCTCAAACGTTCTCTTTATATGTGGAGGAGCGTTTGTCGGATTGGATAAAATCATAAAACGCCGCCTGGGTTCCAAAACAATAGGGTGGGACAGCAAGTCTGCTGAAATCGAGGCAGAACATGATATATTCTCACACATACAGCCCGAGGACTTGATCCGTTTTGGCCTCATTCCGGAATTCATTGGCCGCTTGCCAGTTACCTCGGTCCTGTATGAGCTTACCGTTGAACAACTGGAGCACATCCTGTTGCATACGCGTAATGCGTTAATAAAGCAGTATTCGAAGCTGATAGCCCTGGAAGGTGTCAACATGAACTTCACCCGCAGCGCGGTTCAGGCGATTGCTGCAAA
>CAYQCG010000045.1:0-5714 GCA_964415925.1 uncultured Puniceicoccaceae bacterium
CGATTTTGACGGTGTCCTGCTAATCGATAAGCCTCAGGGATTAACCTCCCATGACGTCGTTGACCGTATTCGGCATAAATTAAAGATGAAACGCGTAGGCCACGCCGGTACGCTTGATCCCAACGCAACAGGCTTGCTGATTATGCTTGTTGGAAGGGCCACCAAGATTTCACAGTATTTAATGTCACTCGACAAGACCTACACAGGGACCATCCGGCTAGGCCAGGTTACCGACTCGCATGACAGTGATGGCGCCGTGATGGAGGAAAGAGATGTGCCGCAATTCTCCGAAGAAGAATTAGGTCAGGCTTTCAAGGATTTTATAGGCGACCAATACCAGACTCCACCCATGTTTTCAGCCAAGAAAGTAAAGGGTAAGCCACTTTACAAGCTTGCGCATCAGGGCAAGGAAATTGAACGCGAACCGCGCTTTATCAGGGTCGATAGTTTCATTCTGGAAGCAATCCGGCTTCCCCAACTGGATTTCCGGATCCGATGTAGCAAGGGCACCTACGTGCGAACGATTGCCAATGACCTCGGGGAAAAACTCGGTTGCGGAGCCCATTTGTCTGCACTCTGCCGTGTTGCCATCGAGCGCTTTGACCTGCAGGATGCCATGACACTGGAGGAATTTGAGAACGCATCTGCGGTCGAGATTCAAAGAGCTCTCATTCCATCCTTCAGGGCTGTGCCCAGCAGTGTTTTGAAATAAGTGATGGACCTACCTGCACAGGTCAGCGAGTTTCATGAGATTTCCCTTGATATGCCCCTGCACCTGGCTGTGGGTATGTTTGATGGCGTCCATCTGGGCCATCAGGCCGTAATCGAGTCAGCCATGCATATTGCCCGGAAGGGAAATGGAGTCGCGGGTGTGCTGACTTTTTCCCCGCATCCCAGCCGCATACTCAAGCCGGATAATCCCACCCGTTTGATTATGCCAGACTGGATTAAAGCACGGACTCTTTTTGATTTGGGCGTTGAATTGCTGATCACGAAGAATTTCACCATGGAATACTCCGCAATTCAGGCAGAGGACTTTGTTGCGATGCTCAAGACAGCTATGCCCACTCTGAAGTCCCTGCATGTGGGTGAAAACTTTCGTTTCGGCAAGGGTCGCAGGGGTGATTCAGCATTACTCGTCGAACAGGCCAGGTTACACAGTATCAACGTTTTCAGCATCGACCGGATTAAATATAATGGTCAACCCATCAGCAGCAGCCGCATCCGGGGAGAATTGATTGAAGGAAACATCCCAGAGGTAAATGCTATGCTGGGATACCCCTATTATGCCAAAGGTAAAACGATCCCGGGCAGCAAGCGTGGGCGGGAAATGGGCTTCCCGACATTGAACTTCCAATGGGAGCCTGAACTGCCGCCCAGATACGGAGTCTATGCGGTCACAATTCGGAATGAAGCTGCTAAAACAGTTGTTCCCGGAGTGGCCAATTATGGGGTTCGTCCAACGGTAACCGATGACAAGACACCTGTTTTAGAGGTTCACCTGCTCCAGTCCGTACAGTTGGATACTTCATCAGAAATGGTCATTGACTGGCATGATTTTCTCAGAGCCGAAAAGAAATTCGCCAACATGGAAGCACTTTCCGAACAAATCCGTAAGGATGTGGATTCAGCCAGAGAGGTCATCAAAGAGGGCACACTTCTCAGTTTTCATCCAGATACTTTGAAATAATGGTGATGCTTTTCTCCACGGCTCCCTTCTGTTCCTGATGCCACCGTTTTGAAGCGCGGGCTTTTCGGGCCCTCTCCTCGGTGTCTTTGCATAATCTTAGCACAGACGAAGTGAGTGCTTCAGGGCTATCTACCATCTCCGCTCCACCTTCTTTGAGCAATCCATGCGCGATTTGACGGAAATTACTCATGCCCGGACCCATCAGAATCGCTTTTCCGCTTGCTGCCGCATCAACCGGGCTTTGTCCCTGGCTGTGGGGGGGAAGGCTCTTGCCAATAAAGACAATATCACCCAGTTGGGTGAATTTCGTGAGTTCGCCTGTTGTATCTGCTATATAAACACGGGTGTCTGTTTCCGGCTTTTCCGGGTCCGTCCGGAAACGGAATCTGACGCCGGATTGTTCCATTTCCTTACGAATCTGTCCGCGCCGCTCGGCGTGACGCGGGACAATAAGCAGGCAAAGGTCAATTTCGTTCTTCCTTGCGGATTTGTAAGTTTCAATCAAGGCACTCTCTTCACCGGGCCAGGTGGATGATCCCACCAGTATCAAGGGGGAAGCCGCTCCTTTGTCTACTTCCGGGAACAGCTCCTTAGTCAGGGTATTTCGCTCTTTTTCCGTGATCTCGTTTAGAGGATCCCTGTCGACCTTGAGGTTGCCCGTCACCGTAATCCTTGAGGGATCGATGCCCAAATCGTGTATTCGTTGCCGGTCCTGCTCTGAAGCTGCTAAAAAATGGCTGACCGGTTCAAAGCATAACTTTCTTGCAAGACTCATTTTCAGGTAGCGATGATAGCTTTTGTCCGAGAGGCGTGCGTTTACCAGCAATACGGGAACACTTCGCTTAATTGCCCGGTGGACATTTTCAGGCCAAAGTACACTGTCCACCATGATCAACAGGTCTGGCTTGATGCGTATCCACGCCAGCCACGAGTTCAGGATGAAATCGAGTGGAAAGTATCCAATAATAACACAACTTTTACCGAGGCGGTCCTTGGCAAGAACATATCCGGTACTAGTCGTGGTTGTTAATACAACGTCTGTATCCGAGCGTTGAACCAGCTTTTCGATTACGGTTTCAACGGATAAAATCTCGCCAACGGACACTGCCTGGATCCATATTCTCTTTATCCCCCTTTTTTTCTTCACAAGCGGCAGTAAGCCGAGTCTGTGATGAAAGTCCCGTGCATAACCTCCCCTTTTAAAAGTCCGCCACAAATAGTAGGGCAGGCTGATAACCAGCGCCGGTAAATAGAGGATACGGTAAAGCCAGATCATCAGTAAATTTATTTAGGGAACCATCGCGGCAAAAATACTTTCTGATGACAAAATAAAAATAGCCGTTGCTTTCAAAACTTGCGGTTATTTCCAGTTCCCATTGCTTTATATTATATGAAGGTTCCTTCCCGACTTCTTTCAGCCCTTGTTGTATGGCAAAGTCTGTTGACATTTCCTGTATTCCTTTCGGCTGACGCAATCTGGCCACAGGAGAATAGTGATCTGAGACCGGACCCGGATGTCACATTCGGAGTGCTCGACAACGGTCTCCGATACATAATCATGCCGCACAACGAACCTCCGGAGCGTATCAGCCTTCGACTGTTCATTGATGCTGGCTCCCTTATGGAGACGGAAAACCAGAGAGGTCTGGCTCATTTCCTGGAGCATATGGCATTTAACGGGACTGAGAATTTCGAAGCCGGTGAGATGGTGGAGTATTTCCAGCGGCTTGGGATGGATTTCGGTGCTGATACAAATGCTCATACCTGGTGGAAGGAAACCGTTTACAAGCTCGAACTACCCGAAACCGATCCCGATATAATTAATGACGCGATGCTACTGCTGCGCGATTATGCCGACGGCATGCTGTTAGGGGATGATGAGATTGAAAATGAAAGAGGTGTGATTCTGGCGGAAAAAAGGTCTCGCGATACAGTTGAATTCCGGTCCTATCAGACAGAAATTGAATTTATGCTGCCATACTCGCTGATTCCGGATCGCCTGACGATTGGCAGCGAGGAAATCATAAAAAACGCACCACGGCGTGAATTTGTCGAATTCTACAACAAGTGGTATACTGCCGACCGGATGGTTATTGTTGTCGTTGGCGCTATTGATCCGGACGATTTCAGGACTGTAATTGAAAAGCATTTTGCCTCTTTGCCAAGGAATCCCAATCCTCTGCCAGACCCTGACATGGGCTTTATCAAATCAAGGGGAATAGAGGCGAAAACACACCGTGACGTAGAAGCTAAAAGTACTACCGTGTCCATACAACAGGTCAGTCGCTTCTCGCCCGTTCCGGATACGCTGGAGTATCGTCAGGATTCCATACTGCGCTCATTGGCCAACAGCATGATTTCGCGCCGACTGGAAATTATGTCCAAGGAAATGGACTCACCGTTTATTCGCGGTATGGCCTATGGCTATGACTGGCTCGATTTTCTGACCAACGCAGGGATACATATGGACTGCCAGCCGGAAAACTGGAAGGATTCCCTCGTCATTGCCGAGCAGGAGTTAAGACGCGCTCTTGAATATGGCTTTACCCAGGCTGAATTAAATGAGGCCCGCGCCAAAGTAGTTAACAGCCTGGAACTCGCAGCCAAACAGGCTCCCACACGAAAGTCACGTGAACTCTCAAGTTCTATTGTGCGCGCCGTTTCCAGCGACAAGGTCTTTACCTCTCCTGAATACGAACGGGAGATCTTCTCGGACTTCCTGAACAACGTAACCGCTGAGGATTGTCACAACGCGTTAAAAGAACTTTGGTCGGATGACCATCGCTTGATTTTTGTTACAGGTAACCTGAAGCCGGATCAGGCTCAGGAAGAACTGGTCCTGGCGACCTTCCAGCAAAGTTCGCAAATCGCAGTTAATCCCCCTGAAGAAGGGGCCCAGCTCGAATTTGCCTATATGGATTTTGGCGCTCCAGGGCAGATTATAGAAGAGTCCCACGACGAAGAGCTGGACGTAACCCAGCTACAGCTCAGCAACAATGTTTATGTCAATTTCAAGCATACAGAATTCGAGGCGAATACGATCCGGGTAGGCGTGCGCTTTGGTGCCGGAAAACTTGTCAGTGATCCGGAAAAACCCGGCCTTGATATGCTTGCCAACGCGGCCTTTATCGAGGGTGGCCTGGGTAAACACAGTTCCGACGAATTGGAAAGTATCCTTGCCGGCAAGAGCGTAAGTGTGGACTTTGGTGTCGATCAGGACAGTTTTCTTCTTCAAGGCGTCACAACCCCGGATGACCTCGATCTACAGATGAAACTGCTTTGTGCCTATTTGACAGATCCGGGATATCGTCCTGAATCCCTCCGCCTTGCTCATGAACGCATGAAAGAGGCTTATGTCGAATGGACCCATACGCCCATGGGTGTCTGGCAGAATGAGGTTATCCATTTCCTCGGTGGTGGAGATATCCGGTTTGGCTATCCCCCGGAAGAAACATTTAGATCACGTACGCTCGCTGAACTTTCGGACTGGCTGGATGAACCTCTTTCAAAAAGCCGCCTCGAGCTTTCCATTGTCGGGGATTTTGATGAAGAGGAGCTTCGTAACAGCATTTTGAATACGTTCGGAGCACTCGGCAGGAGAATGGCAGAAAAACCGGATTACACTGCTGAACGAATCGTGGATTATCCTGAGGAAATTGATTTTCGGCTTTTTGAATTCACTTCCCAGATACCCAAGGCTATGGCATGCGTTTTCTGGCCAACGGATGACCTGTGGGATATTTCAAAAACACGTCGCCTTAGTGTCCTTGCCGAAGCCTTGTCCGATCGACTGCGTTTAAAGATTCGCGAGGAAATCGGAGAGGCTTACAGTCCCTATGCCTTTAATCGCAGCAGTGAGACTTACACGGATTACGGTGTGATGACTGCCTTCGTGATCTTGTCACCCGATCAGGTCGATACCATCTCCGGTTTAATTAAGGATATTGGCCGGGACCTGCACAAGAATGGCATTTCCAAGGACGAACTTGAGCGGGCTCTGCAACCCACGATCAAACGTATTGAA
>CAYQCG010000045.1:5724-9220 GCA_964415925.1 uncultured Puniceicoccaceae bacterium
GGGAGAATTCCTACTGTCTGCGAAATGGCCTGCTTTCATCTCTGGAGCTTGCGCAGAGACTGGACTGGGCGAAGACGATAGAGGAAGACATCGCATCGATCACACGTGATGAGGTCAGCGTCCTCGCCCGCCAGTATCTTGATCCGGATTCATCGACAGCGGTATTCATCATACCGGTCGGTCCGGAAGCTGCGAATTAAGATTGTTTGATAACATAGGCTTTGGTTTATTTGTCTTTTCATGGAAGACAGAATCGCAAGTTCATTCAAACGCGCCCACTCCCAAAACCGCGCAAGTTTCGTAGCCTATGTTTGTGCAGGTGATCCTGACTTCGACTCTTCACTCGAAGTATGTCGCACATTATTGCGTGGTGGTGTGGATATCCTTGAATTGGGCGTTCCTTTCTCTGACCCGTTGGCTGACGGTCTGGCAAACCAGCTTGCAGCACAACGTGCACTCGAATCGGGTATGAATCAGCATAAGGTGCTGGAGTTGGTCAAGGCACTCAGGGCAGAATTTCCGGAGCCGCCCATAGTCCTTTATACCTATTATAACCTCGTATATTCACAGGGTGAACAAACTTATGCTGAACGCGCGCGTGCCGCAGGTGTTGACGGCTTACTCACCCTGGATTTACCACCCGAGGAAGCAACGGGTCTGGTTGCCGCCTGTAATTCCATCGGGATTCAGAATATTTTTCTGGCTTCACCGACGACTCCACCTGAACGGATGGCCCGAATAGCCGGGGTCGCCAGTGGGTTCATCTATTATGTTTCGAGGGAAGGTGTGACCGGAGTACGCGATACGCTTTCCGACAATATAGCAGAAGCGGTTCAGGCAATTAAAGGTCATACACAACTGCCTGTAGTCGTTGGTTTTGGCATTTCCAAAGGCGAGCAGGTGCGCGAAGTAGGATCCGTGGCGGAAGGGGTTGTGGTGGGAAGTGCCTTGGTAAACTGCATTGCCGAGACCAGGAGTAACCGTTCAGAAATGCTCCTTAAACTTCAAGATAAGCTCAACGAATTGCTCGGCGGGCTGAAAGCCGTGGGAGCCTAGGCGCTTGCGGCCGAGGTTTGCCCGCTTGCTTTATTGTAGTAGTTCTTATCGCCGGAAGACAATCGTTCACCTGCCTGATTGGCTGCATGTGCCGCGGTAGCTGGCGAATAGAGTGGTTGACCTTCATCATCTACATCTTCTTCCACCGGTTCCTGATCTTCCAACGCCTTTTTCGCCTTCTTGCGTCGAATTGCTTCTTCCTCCAGGTTGGCGCAGAACTTCTCATAACTCAGCACTTCAAATTCGCCGTTCTCATGTTCCACAATCGCAGTGTCGGATTCTACCCAGTCTCCCGAGTTCAGGTAATGGACGTCACCGATATGCTTGTTGTCAGGAGTATGTATATGACCACAGATAAAACCTTTGCAGCCACGCTTTTGGGCCATGATTTCCACCTGATCTTCAAAACGGCTGATATAACTCACAGCTTGCTTAACTCGGGCTTTGATGGCTTTGGAAAGCGAGAAATACTCCTTGCCCCGCCATGAGCGGTAACGGTTGTAGTGTCGGTTCAGCTTGAGAAGAGTCTGGTAGCCGATATCTCCGGCAACGGCAATCAGTTTGCTGTTTTGTGTTACAGCATCGAATACATCTCCGTGCACCACCAGATAGCGGCCGTTTTCCGTATCGTGAATGTACTCGTTAACAATCTTGAGCTTATCAAAAGTCAAGGGTAGGAACTTTTCGATAATGTCATCATGATTACCTCTTAAATAGATGACTTCAGTCCCCTTCTTTTCCATTTTCTTGAGCACGAGGCGGACGAACCGGGTATGTTTCTGGTTCCAGCCACCTTGCCGTTTCAAGCTCCAGCCATCTATTATATCGCCATTGAGTATCAGTTTTGGCGAGTAGGTATGCTTGAGAAAATGGTTAATTCTGTCGACCTTGCAGTCGGGCGCGCCAAGGTGCACATCTGACAAAATTATCGTTTTATACCGTAGAACTGTTTTCTTCATGCCGCGCTCGTTTGTAATACCGTCCTATGGGGATTTTAAGTTAAATTAGGCCTGAAAAGTGGTCAATTGAATTTACATTTATGCAAAATTATTCACAGAACCGTAACGTTAATGGTTCTTCTCTAATCCGCTTTATTGAGGACTAGATCAATGTCATCCAGATATTTGTCGATAACGGTATCCCATGATATGGCTTCTGCCGTTTTGCGGGCGGAGACACGCAACGAAGCCCATTTCTCTTTCTCTTGGGCGAGTAAGCGCGCGTTCTCAAGATAAGCCTTTTCATCTCCAAGAGGTGCGCTCAATCCATTCTCGTTGTGAATAATATAACGTTGGGCGGCTGCATAATTATAGGACAATACGCAGAGACCACTGGCCATCGCCTCTGTGATCACATTTCCAAAAGTCTCGGTTATACTGGCAAACAGGAAAACATCTCCACTGGCATAGTGTGCGGCCAGGTCTTCCCCCCGGCGGAGGCCGGCGAAATGGATTTCCGGGTGCGCTTTCTGCAACCGCGCTCGTTCCGGTCCGTCACCGACAAGCACCAGATGTAAGTCCGGGATTAGCTCTCGCATGACTTCGTATGCCTTAACCGTCAGGCTGATGTTCTTTTCTCCCGCGAGCCTTCCCACATACAGCGCAACGGGAGTCTGGTCATTTTCAATACCCCAGCTGAGCCGCAATTCGTGGCTTCTGTGCTGGGGATTGAAGAGGGTAGTGTCGACTCCTCGACTGAGGGTCATGAGATTGTGGAAACCTTCTTCGTTCAGTAAGGCTATCAAGTCCTCGGATGGCGCAAAGGTTGCCAGAGTGTTATTGTGAATGTAACGTAGCCAGGACAGTGCGACGGATTGCAGCCTTCCATACCCGTAATGTTTTCCGTAAGCATGAAAGTTGGTGTGGAAACTGGATACCACTGGGATATTCGAATGTCTGGCGGCGCGGATCGCACTCCATCCCAGTGGGCCTTCAGTGGCAACATGGATTACGTCAGGCTTGGAATTTTGCCAATTCCGCCTCAATCGCCCTTTTGCCGGTAAACCAAAATGCAGCCCCTGGTACCCCGGCAAAGGTAGACCGGGTAATAGTGTTTCCCTGTAATTCCGTGCGTCCTGCGGTGAGTCTGAACGGGATTGGCGGGGCCTGACAATTTCCAGTTCCTGTCCCCTTGACACCAGGCCGGTGGCCAGACGGTGTAAGGTCATGGCGACACCATTGACTTCCGGTGGATAGGTTTCCGTTACCAGCGCGATTTTCATTTCACTTTAGGCTCATGCGCACACAAAATGATGATCGGCGCAAGACCAATTACGAAATACATAATGGATAAGACTGCACTTCATTTTCTCGTTGGACCATCCGCAGTTGGCAAGACTGCCCTTGCCTTGGACTGGGCGGAAGCGCGTAATGCCGAAATACTCTCCTGCGATGCCTATTGTGTTTACCGGGGAATGAATATTGGGACAGCCAAGCCATCG
>CAYQCG010000046.1:0-9135 GCA_964415925.1 uncultured Puniceicoccaceae bacterium
GGGCGGTATCTCCGACTTGCGCAGAATAGGCAATCGAGGTCAGGAATACTGCTATAATAATTGTATATGCTTTAATTTTCATGGTTATTGAGTGTTGAAAACTTATATAAATTATTAGATATACTGTTTTCTGCAAGGGTTCCCGATGCAATTTCCTGGGTTTACATTGATGATCTTGATACCACTACCCTTTTAAATAAGCAGTTTATTCTATGCGATACCTCAAACCCGCACTGACCGAACTTGTTTGTACATTCATTTTCTGCTTCATAGGGGCCGCTTCTGTAATGAACTTCTATACCGAAGAAAGTGGCGCCTTAATCGGCATTGCACTGGCACACGGTCTTGCTTTGTCTATTGCCGTTTCAGCTACTATTTCGATTTCCGGTGGCCAGATTAATCCAGCTGTAACAATCGGACTTATCCTTATCGGAAAAGAAAAGCCGGAACGTGGCGCCTGGTTGATCACCGGCCAAATGCTTGGCGCTTGCATTTCCGGTTTAATACTCATGCTCACATTCACGGAAATTGCACAAGTTGAAACCGGGTTGGGGACACCCGCCCTCGCTCCCGGCGTTACGACCGCTATGGGTATCAGTCTTGAGTTAATCGCAACTTTTCTCCTGGCTTTTGCTTTCTATGGAATAGCTATTCAAAAAGACGCTCCTTCCAATCTTGCTGGTTTTGGAATAGGTCTGACCGTAGCATTTCTAATCTTGGCAACTGGTCCACTCACAGGTACAGCAATTAATCCTGCCCGTCATTTTGGAACAGCCTTGTTCGGTAACAGGCTTGCCGGATCCATTCCTTATTGGATTGGACCCATCGTGGGCTCTATTTTGGGTTTCCGGGTTGCACGCTACTGTCTCCAGAGCGATACTTAGCTTATGTTACAAAATGGCGTGGACAGTGTTTGGGAAGAAATGAGGCACGAGGCCGAGGCTGTTGCTTTGAGGGAACCTGTATTGGCTGAATTACTCACCCAGAGCATTCTCGACTGTAACAGTCTCGAACAGGCTCTCAGTCATCGGGTATCTCGCAAGCTCGGACATCACGCTATCTCCGAACCGTACTTGCATGACCTTTTTGAAGAGACTTTCAGCAATAATCCAGAACTTGGAAAACAGGCCCGTGAGGATATTGTGGCAATAAATGAACGAGATCCTGCCTGCCGGAATGTCCTTCAACCCTTGCTTCATTTCAAAGGTTTTCAGGCCTTGACAGCCTACCGGGTTGCCCACCATCTCTACCGGAACAACCGGGAAGACATTGCTCTATACCTTCAGAGCATCATTTCCCAGGTTTTTGCAGTCGATATTCACCCCAATGCAGAGATTTCGAGTGGTATACTCCTCGATCACGCAACCAGTTTTGTTGCCGGTGAAACTGCTGTAATTGAGTCAGATGTGACAATCCTGCACGAAGTTACCCTTGGGGGAACGGGCAAGAAAACAGGAGACCGCCATCCTAAAATAAGACACGGAGTTCTCATTGGCGCAGGCACCAAAATACTCGGTAATATTGAAATTGGCAATGGTGCCAGAATTGGGGCAGGCAGTGTGGTCCTTGATAATATACCTCCGCACACGACGGCAGTTGGCGTTCCGGCACGTGTGGTTGGAAGGGAACGCACGGATGCTCCGGCCCTTACAGTTGATCATTACATTGATTGCCCGGAATTGAAAAAACATCAAATCGACTACAGTATCTAATTCTACTGCATGGCTGATAATAGACTTTGGGAAGTCATCTGCTCGAATGCCATGGAAAAGGGTGGTCTCTTATCTTACCGTGATTACATTGAAATCGTTCTCTATGAACCTCGATACGGCTATTTCACAAAAGACAAACAGCGAATCGGCCGTGGATTGGGGACGGATTATTACACTTCTTCCAGTATTGGTAATACATTTTGCGAACTGGTTATAATGGCATGCAAGTCTCTGTTGGAGGATGATCCGGAGAATTACAGCTTAGTGGAAATTGGTTGCGAGCCAACTGGCTCAATCTTCAGGAACCGTCCGAATCCATTCCGGGAATTAATTGAAATCCCCTTTGGCTCGTCGGTTGCGATACCTGAAAATGCACTGATCTTCGCCAACGAAGCACTCGACGCCCTGCCCTTTCATAGACTGATATACCAGAATGGTGAATGGAAAGAGCGGGGAGTAAAAGTCACTTCGGATGGACTCACGGAGAGTATTCTGCCCGTATTGTCTCCTCAAGTTGAGGACCAATACCTTCGCCTGCCTTCGAAAATGCCCGAAAATTATGAATTTGATTGGCCGCTTGAGGCTGAGATCAAACTCCACCAGTGGATCCAAAACATTAAAAACGGCATTATACTCTTTTTCGACTACGGGCTAAGTCGCCAGACCTTGCTGAATGAGCGGCCTGCGGGGACGGCCAGGACTTATTACAGGCACCACCAGGGATCCGATTTACTCAAGGAACCTGGGGAGAGGGATATTACCTGTCATCTGTGTTGGGATTACCTTAGAAATGTCCTGGAAAAGGATGGATGGAAAGATATCAGTATACAGCGACAGGAGGCCTTTTTCATGGGTCGGGCTAAATCATCCATTGAAAAAATGGCTGCTATACCTGAAAAAACAGGCGCTTTAAAGGAACTGCTGCATCCGGCATATCTGGGCTGTAAAATGCATGTACTGTCCGCATCGAAATAATACTGTAATAAAAAAGACTTGATCGAAGGTCGCATGGATGTTCTTTTCTACGTTTTGCGAAATATTACGAGCTATGTCCAGAATCTGCGCAATCACCGGTAAACGTCCCGTCAGTGGCCGCAGGAACATCCGTAAAGGTGTTCCTAAGCGGAGCGGCGGAATAGGAACGAATCTAGTCAAGCGGAGCAAGCGGGTATTTCGTCCAAACGTACAGCGAGTGCGCGTTCGTATGCCAAACGGGCAGGTCAAGCGCATATGGGTCTCCGTTAAAGCTCTTAAAGCCGGTAAGGTTGAAAAAGCTTGAATTCTGGGCTCAGTCAGGGAAAAGAAAACTATTCTTCGTGTTTGTAAAACGCGGGATCTGTTCCAAGGCTACCGATTAGACTCTTTTGGTATTCTGGTTGTTGACATTTCTTCAAGTGTTCCTGTGCAACTTTCAGGCTGTCTGCAACCGCCAGGCGCTGCACCTCGTCGGCGTATCTGGGCTTAGCCATAAATGCCTCCAGTTCGGCAACTGCCATTTGCCAGTGGCGACGTTCCTGCAAGCAACGGGCTTTTAGCCGTTCGGCATACCAGTCACTCTTCAGCATGGATTCCCGTGTGAAGAGATCCCTGATCTCAGGATCGTTGATAGATTTCCCTTCATACTCATTATAAGCCATGATATGAAGCAAGGCTTTCAGTGGAGGACAGGCCATTTCAATCGAATTATCCTCGAAATAGAGTAATGCTACCCTCCTTTGGGTTTCGACTATATTCCGTAAGCCATCGACGAATATCTCCATATCCTGTAATTCAGGCTTTAGCCATTCAGGAGGAAATATTGAGTCCGGATTCGAAAATACCCGACCCAGGAATACCCGGGTGAATTTTTCATTGATCCTGCTCCCCAGCCGGCTGGCCAGAACATCTTCACCTTCGTATTCAAAATCCTGACACGTATCAAGGTAACCATGTTCGATTAGCCAGTTCGGATCGCGTTCTTCCGGGCGCATTCTCGACCACAATTCAGGGACCAGCAGACTGATATCATGGTCGACCCGACCATACGGTCCGACATAACCCGCAGCACTACTAAAGCCGGAGAGGTTGGTTGCCAGATAAGAAACCAAAGCATTATTCAAATCTACAATGGGCGGTAATGCGTTAAAGGGACCCTTGGTTAAGGCACCTTCGGAACCTGCACCGGTTGTAGAGGGGCTCTTTCCGGTCAGGCTCGCAATATAATCCATGAATAATTCAGGCAGTTCCTGGTAATGCAATGGATTATACACACAAAGCGCCCGTATGCCTGTCTCCTTGTCCGGCGGGTTGTTTCTTCTTCCGGGCAAGACTGCGTGCACAGGGACAGGGACTGAATGATCCCTGGGCACACTTCGATGCAGTCGGGTTCCCATTTCCGCGATATATCCAATTCGCGGATTTACCATATCCTGTCTGCTCTGAAGATAACGGGGATTCTTGCTGGGAACACCATTGACCAGTCTCGGGTGCGCGCTGCTGATGACGAACTCAGGTTTTTCATCTTCCAGAAACTCCCGTAATGTCTTTTGCATTGGCAGTGTATACTGGCTGAAACGTATCGCATCATCCGCCATTTCAGCGATCTGTTCCCGGTTGAGTGGCTCATAATTAGAGAAGAATAAGCCATTGCCTGAAAAATCCTGCTCAGTAGTCTTGTCATATCCACGGTGAATTGCCTCATCCGGTCGTTGGAAAAACCTGTATTCGCAATTCGTAACAAACTTGATTGAGGGCATTCCACTTTCCAACCTGCCCAGGTAATTCACCGCTTCAGTTGGAACAACCACAGTTGCCGAGATATCATCCTCTGTCTGTACCTCCGCAGCAGGGTAAAAATCCTTGCGAAAACTGAATGTTCTCCAGCCACCATCAGGACTGTAGCCGACTCTCAGATAATGCGAAAGGATATAGTTGTCACGGTATTTAAGGCGATTTCCACTCTTGCCGTTTACGGAATCGACACTGAATCGTGAGCGCCAATTATCACCCCAGTCAGGCTTGTAATAGCGTTTTACCAGCAATACGAGGTCCTTGATGTAGAAGGGGATACTTTTCAACCATGTATTATACTCGTCAGTATAATCATTACTCGGCGTCAGTAATTTAATAACCGATCCTATGGATCTCTCCGGACTTAGAATTGCACGCGACTTATCGCCTTTTCTTTTATTCTCATCTTTATAACGGTCCTCGTAAGAACGTTTGATTATATATTCAACAAAGTCGAAGTCCCTGTTAAAATCCACTGTAAACACAGGACCATGTAAAATCGCATCTGCTATGGACTTGGATATCTCACTCTTTCCACCTCCGGATACGGTACACGGCTTATGGCAGTAAGTACCTTCGGCAACAGTCCCGATTAAGCGCCAGCGACGCCCTTCCGCAGGTTGGAACATTTCCACTTTATATCCTGAGGGCAGGAAATAAGTATTTCCGGGACGTAACCGTATGGACTGTTCCTGTCCTTCATCATCCATCCAGGTAATTCTTTGATCATGTAAATTAAACCTTACATCTTCCCGGACATAGACAATGTCATCATAAACCGAATCTCTGGCAAAACCTTGTGGTTGCGGATCAATCAAACCTTCAAGGTTCTTTAAGGTATCCGTATAGGTTAATTTCGAGTCCAGTGACAGACTGCTGAAGGCAAAATCTTCTCCCAAGTCATAGGAAGCATATGCAATTGCACCGCCTGCATGTTCTTCCTCAGCCATTCCGAATAAGTTGGCTGAAAAACTGATCTGGGTTTTTACCTCCTTCTTGCTGTAGCCGAAATAATTATCCGCGATGAGGGTAACCATAATTCCCCGTTCATCCCGGCAGGTAACTTTGAACGCGTTACCTCCATTATAGGGCTCATCTTCATTCTCCCAGCAGATCCCGTCACGCTTTTGCCGGTCAGTTGCTTCTGAAATATGCGGAATACCTAAATCCTTTTTCTTCAGATATATCAAGTGAGGTGCGAGGATGACGCAGCCTGTCGTTCCGGTCCAACCTCCGGCATCCAGTGCCGCATTGTTGTCAGGAAGATAGGGGTCTCCGGCATTTCCAAAGATTGATTCCACAAAATCAAGGTTGGAAACAAGATTACCGGGTGCGAAGAACCTCACCTCCATAGTCTTGCGGTCGATCCAGCCTTCTACTTCAGGGACAACCGGCGGCCGTAAGAGCAGACTTACAAAGCACGAGGCCTGTTCTTCCTGAGTCGAGGTAAATGGAAGGCACATCAAATCTTTCGGAGGATTCAATGATTCCTTATAAAGCTTCGAAAATACCGCCTTGGGAACAGCTATCTTGTCTGCCGGTATTGGCAGTCCACCCTCAGCGATATGAAAAGAACCCTTGGTAGTTCTTCGGTCGTACTTGGGATTGTGTACAACGCCTTGTTTTACCCGATTTGACCTGACAATATCTGATGTAAATGAATCGCGATCAGGAGGAAGTGAGAGTGTCCTCGCCATTCCATGACGTTCCAGAGTTAAGGAGTTTGCCGGTAATGATGGAACTTTGCCCTCGAAACATTCCCCAAGATAATCATTCAGAAAACTTTGGATGCGTTGATCTACCGGAGGTAAAAATTCACTTAGAATACGGTTCTTCTCTCGTAAATTCGAGAGGATCGATCGACTGATGTCATAAAAACGAAACTCTTCCGGCTTGCCATATATGGGTAAACCCCTGGCTGCCAGTTTCATATTCAGAAACTCAATTATTTCCCGTTCATCTGATTTGGCGCCAAATCCCAGTGCAGTTGCTTTGTCCATAATATAATTCTCAGAATAGTTCGAAAACTAAGGCTAACAGATATCAAGCATGAACTAGGCCGACGCCTTGTAAGTGTCAATGATCACTCACCTCTAAACTCATTTTAGTTTCACGATTGATATCCGATATACCGGGAAAGAATCACATACTTGAGTCGATAAACGTCATTGCAATAGATAAGCATAAGGTAATCTGATGAAAACACTTGAAAGGGAAAATCTACGGGCGGAAACACAAAAGTTTCTCACTTTTAAGCTGGGCGAAGAATCATACGGTATCGCCGTCTTGAAGATTCGTGAAATCATTCGTATGCAAAAGACCACACCGGTTCCTCAGATGCCAAGCTACGTAAAGGGGGTCATTAATCTGCGCGGTAAAGTGATCCCTGTCGTAGACTTACGACTGAAATTCGGAATTGGTCATGACGAAATGACGGAAAGGACATGTATTATTGTTGTCCAAATCGATCAGGAGGATGGAACCCAGTCTTCTGTTGGTTTGATTGTTGATGCTGTCGAAGAGGTAACGCCTATCAATGATACCGATATAGAGGAAACACCCGATTTAGGCGGTCAGTTTGATTCCGATTACCTGCTCGGTATTGCAAAAGTTAAGGAAGAAGTGAAAACACTGTTAAACATTGACCGTGTTGTCTTTGCAGAGGTCCTTAACACGATGGCATAGACTTGCTTGAACGATCATATCAGAAAATACCAGGGTAACTGGTATGAATATCGCTTGTATAGGTAAACGGCATCTATTGCCGTTTCGTAGTTTCTATAACCCTTGAATAAATCCATATGCAACCCTTGATCGCAGCAGGTCTGATCTCAATCGGCAAGAATATCGTTGAAGCGTTTACGCAAACAAATACAACGTCCGCACAAAAAAATGCTCAGCCATTTGCTAAGCATCTGGAAAACAATCTAAACATTACTCAACCAGGTAAACCCACCTTTCATGAGTTGCTGGAGACCTTTCGCAATCAGCCTGAAATCAGTGAGTTTATCAATTCAGGTAGCAGTACGGCTAATTATTTCCTGAAGGTAGAAGAAACTGGAAATTTTACTGTAGTTGCGGAAGACGGTCGCCGATTAGAAATTAATCATGATTCAACCGCCTTTAAGATAGCTTCCGATTTGTTTTCCCTGAGAAAAGAGGATTCTACCGCTATCAACTTAAATTCAACGACGAAAAATAACATCGCACCATCCGTTAACTCACTAAACTGAAAAATCACAATCCATGAAACACTTTCACAATGTTTCATTTTTCAACCTGAATCTACCTAACCCGAGGAATATCAGGTAAAATGGGTGGTGCACCCTCACTGGCCGGCTTAAGCCTAATAACCAAACGTATCGTTGTCGGCGTTGGGGATATGGCTGTATCGAATGATCAAAGCTCGATATTAAGCACCTACGCTCTTGGTTCATGTGTCGGAGTAGTTATGTTCGATCCTCAAAGAGGTATTGCAGGCATGCTGCATGTCATGCTGCCTGACTCAAAGGCAACTCCTGAAAAAGCTATCGAAAAACCGCACATGTTCGCTGACACAGGAATGGCCAGCTTAATGAAAGCCGTTACCAGTCTGGGCGCGAAAAAGGAAAATTTGAGTATATACTTAGCTGGAGGTGCTAACGTTCTGAAAGGTGCGGATTTTTTTAAGATCGGCGAACGTAACAGCACAACCATCAAGAGATATTTGTTGGATCAAGGTCTTCGCACGAAAAGAGAGGATTTAGGCGGACTCAACAACCGGACGCTTCACTTTAAGATTTCAGCAGGTACGGTTGAACTGAAGCTACCCCAGGAAACCCTAACCATTCAACTGACATGAATCTAGAAAATATACTCGAAAAAGTCAGTGAGTTGCCTCCAGCACCCAATGTTCTTCCTAAACTCCTGACTCTGCTGAATGACCTGAACTCGGATCCAGGTGAGATTATTGATCTGGTAAAGTTGGACCCTTCGTTGACCGCACAAGTGTTGAAGCTCAGCAATAGTGCATACTACGGTATTCCTTCGCCTGCTACAGACTTAACTGAGGCAGTCAATCGGATTGGTTATCAGGAAGCTTATAAGCTTGTTGGATTGATCTGTAGTAAAGATGTATTAAACAAGGATTTGGAAAACCTCTGCCTGGAGGGTGCAGTGCTTTGTGAGTATTCTCTTGGAACAGCTTTTGTGATGTCTGAATTGGCACGGATAGTGAATATCGAGCCCAGTACAGCATATACAGTGGGTCTATTACATTGCATTGGTAAACTTGTTTTGGCGTCCGCCGAGGGATTTAACTATGAAGAAGTGTTCAAGCGTGTGGAAGCTGAAAATCTTTCGATTCCTAATGCCGAAAAAGCAGTCTTCGACTGTGTAAGTTGCGAAGTAGGTTCATGCTTGCTCGAAAAATGGAATTTTGATCCCGAAATATTTATTCCCATACGCTTTCAAAACAACCCCTCTGAAGCGGGAAAATTTGAAAAAATAGCTTATATGCTACATATCTCAATTTGGATGGTAGCCAGCCTCGGATTGAATTTTGGTCGGGATGCCTGGGCCATGGAAGTAGATTCTACTTCAGCAGCACATCTTGGATTGGAAACAGAGGATTTCGAACCTTTGATCGTTGCGGCACATGAAAAATTATCTGAGG
>CAYQCG010000047.1:0-9118 GCA_964415925.1 uncultured Puniceicoccaceae bacterium
ATATCAGCGAATCAGCCGCTAGATCCCAGAGGATGCCTGATCAGGCTGAAGGACAATCAAGAATACAGGCTACGTCCGTTGTATGAAGGGGATGACCATACACTACAGGCCTTTTTCTATTCCCATACAGAAGAGACAATCCGGCGCCGGTATGGCTTTACCATTACCCATATGACGGATCAGCGCGCGCATGAACTGTGCAGCGTGGATCAAATCAGGGACATAGCACTGGTCATCCTGCAAGAAACTGAAGGTGAGAATATATTTCACGCGGTCGGCCGTTATTACACGAATTCAGATAACGAAGGTGCAGAAATGGCCTTTGTGGTTCGTGAAGAAAAGCGCCGCGTGGGCATGGCAGACGCGCTCTTAAGGGCAATGATGAAAATCGCTAAAAATCGCGGACTCAGTTACCTATGGGCACAAATGGATCGCGACAATATGGGGATGTTGGGTCTTTTCAGAAAATATAAAGCCGTGGAGCAAGTACTGGACGAACAAACTGCGACCATCAGAATTGTATTGTAGGCCACTCTTTGCACTGGCCAGTTTATTCTCTCTTATCCAAAATCCAGAGTATGTCACGATCCCCCCTGCTGTCACAGCAACCCGATAAAGCCTACAAGAATCTTGAGTTTCTGAACAGTCCCGCAGCACGTTCCATCAGAGTACAGTGCGAGTTAACCGAACCCGCAGATCGTTTCAGGCATCATAAAGTCAATAACACTGTTGTCATCTTTGGCTCAGCCAGGACGCTACCTCAGGTTACTGCAGAGGAGAATCTGGAAGCTCTAAAATCTGAACTGCGCGGTAAGGCCAATCTGACAAAGGAGGAGTCGACTGCCCTTAAACTGGCGGAAACCCGTGTGAGAACCGCTCGCTATTACGAAGATGCGGTGAAATTGAGCCGATTACTGACCCAATGGTCACAAAGCCTGGAGGATGTGGAAAAACGCTTTCTCGTTTGTTCCGGTGGTGGTCCAGGGATCATGGAAGCGGCCAACCGGGGTGCGAATGAAGCAGGGGGCGAGTCTGTTGCTCTGGGAATCAGTCTACCTTTTGAACAAGGCGTAAACGGATTTGCAACGCCTGACCTTAGCTTTGAGTTCCATTACTTTTTCGTTCGCAAGTATTGGTTCCTTTATCTTGCAAAAGCCCTGATAACGTTTCCTGGCGGCTTTGGGACGATGGATGAATTATTTGAGATGCTCACCCTGATCCAAACTTCCAAAGTACGGAAACAGCTTCCAATTATCCTGTATGACAGGGCCTTTTGGGACGAAATCGTAAACTTTGATGCCCTTGTCAAATGGGGTGTCATTTCTGAATCTGACCTTATGCTGTTTAAGAAAGTGGATTCTGTTGAGGAGGCCATGAAGTATTTAAAGGAACACTTTGCAGATAATTATCTCAAAGCAGACACTGAACCGGAGTTATAATGTCATTCCTTCGTCAATTATTGATCCCGACCGGACTAAGCGTAGTGGCAGCCCTAGCTACATGGGCAATGCACCCGCGAATGCACAGCTATTCGGAAGGGCGACTAGAAGAAGGGGCTGTGTTGTTATCGGCCTTACCTGAAGATGAAAATGCCCTCATCTGGGTAGATGCACGAACAGTGGATGAATTTCAAACAGCACACATTCCCGGAGCAATACCCTTGAACGAGGACAACTGGGAGGAGCAGTTGGTGAATCTTCTTCTGGTCTGGGAGCCGGGAAAACCAGTGGTTGTCTATTGCGACAGTGGCGGCTGTCATTCTAGCAAAGCCGTCGCACAAAAATTACGATCCGAGCTACAAAGCGAGGAGGTCTATCATTTACAAGGGGGCTGGGAGGCATGGCTGGAAGCTCAAAACCAATGAAGAATATTACCGGCATTTTGATCGGTCTTGTTTTTACTTTATCCGGCTTCTTAAAAATTTTGGAACCTGGACAGTTTCTATTTGATGTTCAGGCATTCGAGGCAGTCCCTTATCCCATTGCCTACGGGGTGGCGTTATTTCTTCCCTGGTTGGAAGTATTTGCTGGGCTGAACTTAATTGCCCTTAAATGGATACCTCACAAAGGAGCATCCGTAATACTCGCACTAATGACAGCGGCTTTTATAGTCTTAATTACGTGGGCTGACGTTCGGGGTCTCGACCTGGACTGTGGTTGCTTTGGTGACTGGCTGGTGTTCCCTAATACCCTTGCCCACATTGGATTCAACTGTCTGCTGCTGGCAGGATTAAGCTGGATCAGTATCAGCTCCGGGAAAAGCCCAAGCCTTGATACTCCTGCCAGACAAGACGAAAAGATGGCGTGAATTGACCCGGTGACTCTTCCAGATTTGAAGCCAGTTCATCCTTCTGATACCACTTGCCATAATCACTTTCTGCAGGATTCAGCGTAAAAGGCCCATCACACCAGCAGCGGTAAATCCAGATAAACTCAAAACCCGTATCACTTGAAGCCGGCAGCTTAAAGAGGCGTTCAAGATCCGGTGCAGCAATGCCAAGTTCTTCATGGAATTCCCGGTACGCCGCTGAATCGTACTCTTCGCCTGCGTCGAGGTGCCCTGCAGCAGAAGTTCCCCATTTCGATGGATGCTGATCTTTCTGGGCAGAGCGCATCTGGAGAAAAATCCTGTCTGAATTATCGAAAACGAGTATGTGCACAGCCCGGTGGAGGAGTCCTGTCCTGTGGACATGGTCCCGAGTCTCGCGTCCGACGACTTTGTCATTGGCATCAACGACATCGAACCATTCAACAGTCTGGCACATGGCACTCAAAAAAGCCTGCTTCAATGAATGAGATCAAGTGTAAATTAGCTTCAGCACCCCGAGTCCCGGACGATAAATAAAATGAAGGCTTTTAACATATTTTTTAGCTGGGCAGTGCTATGGAAATTCCCTCATTTACTCCCGAGGAAATCGCAGATTTTAATAATCTCAACGCTTTCGCTATCGATCGCATCACAAGCGCAAGTGATACGCTGTCCCTTGATCGGAATATCCGCACGGATAGAGTTGGACAATCATTGGCTCTGGTCAACCAGATCATTGACCGACTGGGAACCGTAGAAAGTAATTTAATCAATATACTGGATTTTACGATAGCAGGCGACTCAAATACAATCAGTGACGCGGAACGTGACAAGTTCTACGGAATCATCCGGTCACTTACAGCCGGGATCGACATTTTTGTCCGGGATTTTACCCTCGAAGAAACTCCTCTTCTGGATGGGACCAGTCTAAATCTCGCCACTGGTTCCACACCCTTGCGGCTGAACCTGGACAGCGTATCAACCTACAAAGATGGTGGTCTGAATCTTTCAAGAAAGGAAGACGGAGCCATAGCGAAGATAGATTTCGACCTGCTTTCACTCCTGAAAAATACTCAATCTAATTTACTTGGTCTTGATATATCTGAGGCCAACTATAAAAAGCCGGCAACCGGTGAAACGGAGCTTGATAGCGGCAAATACCAGTTGCGTATTACCTACGAAGGTCCTGCGTCTACGGTAGAAATCACAAAACTGGATGGATCAGTGATCAAGCGTGTTGAGAATGTGGACCTTTCCGGCGAAGGACAGGAATTGGTGGATACGGGTGTTGGCGTCGAATTGTCCTTTGAGAAAACGTTTATCAAGACCTTGCTGGGCGGAGACAAATATGACTATGAAACACTTGGACCTACTACCCTTTATGCAGTTCTCGAATACGAACGCAAGTCCACCTATGTGATCAGGAACGAGGACAACAAAATTAACTCCACAAGCACCGTAAAGCTGCAAAGCAGTGGAAGCGTGAACAGTTCTACGGGTACGCTGGGCCTCAGTGTAGAGCGTAGTGGTGTCCGTCCTGATAAGACTGAATTCGAGAGTGGGCAGCACCGTGTAGAAGTTAAGTATAATGGATCAGACAGTTCTGTCTGGGTTTACAATACAAGGGGTGTTCTGGTTGGACTGGAGCGCAACATTGATTTGTCACAGCAAGGTGAAACGACCATCAATCTCGGCTCAGGCGTTAAGTTTGTTTTTGACAATGACAACTTCGGGACTGAAAAGCGCACATTCAGCCAGTTCTTCGATTATCAGAAAGCCCAAAAGGCAAGTAGTGTATTTGATTTTAAAGAATACCAGGACCGTGTGCTAGATGCACTGGTCGCGGTCCAAAATCAAATCTTTGCATTGCAGGACGCCGCCGAACAACTGACTTTGCAAGGCCAGTTGGCAAATCCACTGACACGAAGCAGTGCATTTGGTGGCAGTGCGGTAGCCGCCGGACAAAGCGCTTCCAGTATAATCGCAGGAGCAGTAGATCCGACTTTGAATGGAATACTCAGTCCCAGCCAGGCCGATGCTGAGTTCAGCCTGACAGCCGCTACAATATTCCAGAATACAAGCGCGGCATTATCAGCACAGGGAAACTTTACTGAGGTTGACTTGAATAAGCTCCTGAACACTCCACCACCGTCAGTCCTCTAATGAGAAGCGGCTTAAAGCAGACTGTATCGTTAGGCCGGATGGCAAAAGCCGCGGGCAAGTATCTGAGGAACCATATTCATGTCTGCAATAAGAGAGAACTGATATTACGAGCTTACGATACGATTATCGCACATATTAATAACGGTCAGAGCGAAGAAGCCCGGGAGGTCTTATATATGTTGATCAAGGCGCTTGATTTTTCAGCAGAGCCATCATCCGCCATAGGCTTAATGAGATTATACCGTTACTGTGAGGCGGCGTTGGCACGTAATGATCTGGTCGAGGCTTCCCGAATAATTACAAATCTGCGTAATGCCTGGGCCATGGCAGATATACCTCAGGATGTAGTCAAACCTGATTTTTGATAAGCTTTGTATACTGTAAAAAACCGGAAGCCTGCTTTTCCAGTCTTGCGGTTAATTCAGTGTCGTTCAATTTGCCTGCCTCATCAAGGACTCGATGTATCGAAGGTATAAATACCCTGCGAGGGAAAAGATGGGCATAACGGTATGCAAAAACCTGCTGCAACTGCTCAACCGGACGTACTGCACCCGACTGTCCGGCTGAAAGCCCGGTAAAGGCAACAGGACGATCCTCAAAGCTTTCCGGAAACGGCAACATATCTATAAAATATTTAACCACTCCTGGAAAACCACCGTTATACTCAGGAACAATGATATGAAGGCCATCGGACTCCAGTAAGGGATTTATATAAACATGCTTAAAACTCTCTGGTTTTTCAGCATAGGCTGCAGGTTCGAAAAGCTCTGCCGGTAATTTACGTAAATCATATAGAAGGACATCAATGTTCAACGCCTGGTAAAGACCGAAGACAGTATTTGCGACGTGCAGGGTATTACTGTTTTCACGGTTGGTTCCGGAGATAACTATTATGCTCATTTTGCCACAGTGATAAATAGATGCCTGTAGGCAAGCGATTCCATTAATTTACATGTAAACCACTATAAAATCATAATATGATTGAAACTGGGGAGTTAAGGATTGCCTAAAGATGTGCTTGGAGCATAATCACAGCAACTTAAGATGGCTTGATACTAAGGACTAATTGAATGCCGCTGGAAGCAAACTTAGCTTACACACTTGATGACATCGACACTCTCGATGCACCCGACGTCGCCGATAAAATTACCGAACTGCATCAGACGTCCTTTCCCGAAGCTGATGCTGGATATATCAAACTAGTCATATTTGATGTCGAAAGGATGTTTAACGGTTATTATCCCGGTTACCAGGCAATGGATACTGCCTACCATGACATCGAGCACACCTTCCAGGCGAGTCTTTGCCTTGTCAGGATGCTGCTGAACCGGCACGAGGCTAAAATCGAACCTGTTATCGATGCACGGGATTTTCACATCGCACTCGTCGCAATACTTTTGCATGATATCGGTTATCTGAAGCATAAATATGACCGTGAAGGTACCGGAGCAAAGTTTACCTTCGTTCACGAAAGAAGGAGTTGTGAATTAGCACAACTCTATCTTGAGGACCATGGCTGGCCTCAACGTGAAATATTTTCAGTTCAGCATTTAATCAGCTGCACCGGACCGAGAGCCATTATCGATTCAATACCTTTCTTTGACCGTAAGGAGAAGCTGCTCGGACAGTCAATTTGTACGGCTGACTACATAGGCCAAATGAGTGATCCCAGCTACGTGGGAAAACTACCTGTTCTCTACGAGGAATTCGAAGAGTCGGATGATTTCCGGCAAATCGCACCACAGGACAGACTTTTCCAGAGCTTTATCGAAATGCTTGAAGGTACACCGGGGTTTTGGGAATTTGTCCGCAGCGAGAAGCTGGAGAAAGATTGCGGAGGAGTTTACAAGTATCTCGCACAGCCCTACCCCGACGGACCAAATCCCTATATTGATAAGGTTGAGGAAAATATTGACCGAATTCGGAGGATGACTGCCACAGAAAAAGAAAAACTGGCAGGCACGATACGCTACCGAAGTGTTGTTCGTTAATATAAAGTAGTAAAATATCCATTTGTTCACTCATGCATTGACATTGATTCCTTTATATTGGAATCATTTGGAATGCCACTTGCCATAGCATCATCAGGAACATTGCAGGGAATTGAAGCTTTACCGGTTGAAGTTGAAGTAAACACCGGTGAAAACGGTGATCCCAAGCTTATCATGGTCGGACTCCCGGATACAGCGGTGAAGGAATCGAATGATCGTGTTTTGTCTGCCTTGGCGAACAGTGGATTCCGGACACCGGAGACCAGATCGACAATTAATCTTGCTCCGGGAAACATTCGGAAGGAAGGGCCACTTTTTGATTTACCAATCGGGTTGGCCTTGATGACGGCGTCCGGTCAGGTTCGACCCGTGAGGGAATTGAGTGACTACCTGATCGCAGGTGAGCTCAGTTTGTCGGGGGAAACACGACCAATTCGGGGCGGCCTGGCCCTGGGTATTCTGGCCAGAAAGCAGAAAAAGGCAGCAGCATTACTCCCTCCGAAAGCTGCTGAAGAAGCGGCCCTTGTCGATGGCCTGGAAGTCTATTGTGTGAGTTCCCTGGATGAAGCAAGAGCGTTTATGGAAGGTAACCTGGAGTTACCCAAAGTGGAGTCGCATTTCGGAAAGAATGGCAGTGACTACAGGGAATCGTATGATATCGATTTTTCTGATGTGAAAGGACAACAGTCGGTCAGAAGGGCTGTGGAGGTCGCCGTAGCGGGTGGCCATAACATGCTCATAATAGGACCGCCGGGTTCCGGAAAATCAATGATCGCAAAACGAATTCCCACGATTATGCCAGATCCCACCCTCGATGAGTATCTTGAAATCCTCAGTGTCCATTCTGCAGCAGGTTATACCTTAAAGGGTAAAGAGATTGGCTTTCAGCGTCCATATCGCGCACCTCACCACACGATCAGCGACGTGGGATTATTGGGCGGTGGCGTGATTCCCGGACCGGGAGAAATATCCCTGGCCCATAATGGTGTCCTTTTTCTGGATGAGTTACCTGAGTTCAAACGCAGCACACTGGAAGTCCTCAGACAGCCACTGGAAGACGGAGAAGTCAGCATCTCCCGGAGTGCAGGCAAAGTAACACTACCCGCTTCCTTTATACTGGTAGCGGCCATGAATCCAACGCCGAGCGGTTATTCAAGCAAGGATGGACGAAATTTGCTGCCATCGGCGCAACAGATTCAGCGATACAGATCGAGAATCAGTGGGCCATTGCTTGACCGGATCGATATCCATATAGAAGCGCCTGCGCTGAAATATGAAAACCTCAGGGATGAGACACCCGGTGAATCGTCAGCAAGCATGCGTAAGCGTATTTGTAAAGCCCGTGAACACCAGCAATCCCGCTACTCAGACCCAGGAATTACGTGCAACGCCCGTATGCAACACAAGCAGATACGAAAGTTCTGCCATATTGACAGCCAGTTGAGCAAGCTACTGGAAAATGCCATGCAGGAACTGCAACTATCCGCAAGAGCCTATGACAGGATTCTGAAAGTCGCACGCACGATTGCAGACCTGGCTGATTCTGAATCTATCGAGGCTCTTCATCTTCTGGAGGCCATTCAATACCGAAGTCTGGATCGAACACTCTTCTACTGAGGATCAATCAATCAATACCCAGTAATACCTCCCACCGGCAATGATCCGCATATTACCGCTAGCGGTGCTTCCGTCATCAAATTCAGTGTCAATTTCAAGAATTTGCTCGGCAGAGGCGGTATAGTTGTGAACCCCCACTCCCAATGTGACCCCGCTTTTATTATACTCAACATCCCACAGGCCACCAAGGGGAGTTTCTGAAAATGCATTGGCACCTCCGGAAACAAAACCCTGTAATTCCGGAGCGACCGTCCCACTGCCCGACCCCTGGTCCATATTCCCTGTAACTGAAACACAGATATCCAGGGCATCACGAAAAGTCCGCAGATCGCTCATAAAGCGCTTATTCTGCGCATTGCGATGGAGATTATTAAACAAGGGAATAGCCAAACTTGCCAGAAGGCTAATTATGACAACTACGATCATAATTTCCACCAGCGTAAAGCCTTTTTGCCTGGACTGCCTGACTTGTGCGTTCATCGATTATCAAGATTATTCAGCGCTATTTATATGGCTTATGTATAAGAGAGACAAGAAATCACGTAACAAACGTAACATGAATGTATTGATTGACAGTAAATTTACGGAATCTTCGGCAACTGGAAATGAATGATAGCCAATAAAGAAACCTATAGATATGCAATATACTTGATTACAGTATTTTGCAAATATTCTTTAGAAGAATATGTAGATAATAGATTCTCTAGCAGATACAGAGAAAAACGTATGCAAATGCATTTTACTCCCCATACTTCAATAGAATTAAACCCGTTTGTTACGGACTAAAATCATCTAATTATCCACTTGCTCTTGAATCGTAATACCTAGTGAGAGGCTACTGAGTACTTTGAACGCATATCCCAGATCGCCCTGGCATCCACCAGTAATTTTTTCAAGGCACCGGGTAAAACGGCCTGCAGCGGATCATCACCAATACCGCTACGTGGGTTTACGTGCGTTTCGATGATTAATCCATCCGCTCCATATGCCATGGCCGAAAGGGCTGCAAATGGAACATAAACAGCACGACAGACAGAGTG
>CAYQCG010000048.1:0-9107 GCA_964415925.1 uncultured Puniceicoccaceae bacterium
GAGATTGCCGACAATACGGTTTTTGACGGTTCGACCGCCCTAACGGACTATATGCAGCAGGTCAAAGGCTCAGTGGGTGATTCGCTGGAGCAATTGATCGAGACCCGCGAGGCGGTTGATGCCAAGTTGAATCTTTCGAGTGAACTGGAATCCCAGGCCAACCGGTTGCAGCGTAACCTCCTGAAACTGGTCACTCTGGTCGATGCGGTTCAGATCCAGAAAGATGAACTTGTCTTTAATGATTTAAAAGAGAACACGGGACAATTGCTTCCGGAAGTTAAAGAAGCGATTGATAAATTGTCGGCCGCCCTCTCTGAAGCCGGCTTGGATGACTACGTAGAGGAATTCAAGATGCAAGGGGGCAAACTGATCGCATATTTTGAAGGCAAGGACAGTATGGTTGCCAGTGCCGGTCAGTTAATTAGCCATGTTGAGCTTTTGTGGGCGCAGGATATCGCTATCAACACATACCTGGATACAGCTACGGAGGAAATTACACAGGCTTTTGCCAACCTCTCCAAATCAACCGGTGAAAATGTCTCCGAACAAATCGCCTCAGGTGAGAATGCTCTCTACTGGCTGCTCATTCTGGGTGTAATCATTGTGATGGCATCGGCCGTGATGGCTTGGTTCTTCCCATCACGGATTTCCAACCGCCTCGGCAAAGTGGTGCATTACCTAGCCGAGCTCGCAGAACGCCTTTCACAATCCTCCACCCAGTTGTCGGCCTCAAGTGAGGAGCAGGCGGCCCTTTCTTCCCAGCAGGCTGCTTCAATGGAAGAGAGCAGCTCCACACTGGAGGAAATTTCCAGCATGGCCCAGAGCAACAGCGATGCGATCAAGGAAGCCAGCAACATATCGGGTGAGGTGAACCGAGCCGCGATTGCCGGTACGGAAAAGATGGAAAACATGAGCCATGCGATGGACGAGTTGAATAAGGCTTCTGAGAAGATCAGTGAAATTATCCGTACTATCGACGAGATTGCTTTCCAGACCAACATTCTGGCGCTGAACGCTGCGGTTGAAGCGGCACGCGCAGGCGAGGCCGGTGCAGGTTTTGCGGTCGTGGCCGACGAAGTACGCAACCTTGCGATGAAGTGCAAGAACGCTGCCCAGCAAACGGAGGATATCATCCAGCAGAATTCACAGCGCACCCGTGACGGAGTCGACATATGTGCCGATGTAGGCAGCTCCCTCAATTCGATCCGTGAACAGATTAACAGCCTGAATGAACTGATCCAGAATATTTCCGAGGCGACAACCGAACAAACAACAGGCCTCAACCAGATCAATACCAGCATTCAGGATACTTCTTCTACGACGCAAAAGAGCGCGGCCATCGCCCAGGAAGGGGCTTCGGCATCGCAGGAACTGTCCTACGAAGCGAAGAACCTGCAGGAAACGGTTAATGACTTGAGTCGAATGGCGGGAGTTCGTCTGAATGGCACGAATGGACATCTCCTGACCAACGGACACGCTAATGGCAGGCACCTGCTTGGGGGGCCGGAGGAGCAACCTCGGAAAAATTCC
The DNA here is from genome assembly GCA_964415925.1 of uncultured Puniceicoccaceae bacterium. GTDB lineage: Bacteria > Verrucomicrobiota > Verrucomicrobiia > Opitutales > Oceanipulchritudinaceae > CAYQCG01. The sequence goes on from CAYQCG010000048.1 coordinate 1,531, forward strand.
GGCCAGGAAGACGGACACGATATGTTTAACGACGAGAGGGGCGGTTCAGAGAACTAGGCTCCCGTATCAGGTTTTACTGGCATACTCCTGCTGACAGAATTTTGCATAGGCGTGGCATTTACCGATGAGGCTGGAGAGGCCGTTACGCCGGTTGGGTGAAAGGTGATGCGTGATACCCAGATCCCCAAGAAAGCCGGCGTCTTCGGCCAGAATCTCATCCGGTGTGCTCCCGCTGTAGAGGTCTGAAACCATACCTGCAATGCCTTTGGTGATCATGGCGTCCGCATCAGTCATATAATAGCATAAGCCGTCCTTGAATTCCGGATACAACCAAAGCAGCGAGACGCACCCTTCAATGAGGAATTCATCGATCTTGAATTGTTCATCCAGCTTCGGCTGGTCCTTGGCCCGGTCAATGATATAGGCAAAACGTTCCTGCGGATCTTCTAAGTATTGCAGTTCCTCGATCAGTTCCTGTTTCTTTTCTGCTACCATTAGTCTTTATTATGCTGATTCAGATATTACTTGCAACTGTGGTGATATTATTGGCTTGCTGTAAGTCGTTTAGGAATTTGACGAAATTTTCGTAGTCCTTGATGTTTTCGAAGGATGGCTCGCTCTTTATTTCGTCTGCCAGACTGGGTGACAGTTCCACTGCTTTGCGTATATCCTGGATCGCATTCTCCGGCTGCTCCATTACAGCGTATATACAAGCCCTTTTCCAAAAGGCGTTCGCCTGTTCACCGTTTGCTGAGATGGCCCGGTTGATCAGATTGAGGGCCCATTGTGGTTCACCCAGGTCGAGGGCGGCATCCGCCTTGTAAGAGAGCGCATCGACATCTTCCGGTCTTAAGCGCAGAATCTGGTCGTAAGTGTCAATTTTGGCTTGCAGGCTGGACTCCAGTCCACTGCGCATCCAGAGGGACTGGACATTGCTGGATAATGCTATCTGTTCTTGTGCCTCAATAATTTCCTCAGAGCGCGTCTTGAGACGATTTTCGAGTTCGGAAAGACGTGCTTCATAATCTTCGGATATCTCATTGACACGATTCTCAACAACTTCGTTGATTTTACTGCGGACGTCCCTGAGTGAGCTCCAGCCAAACAATGCCAGCACAACCGTTGCAGCTGTGAGCATGTAGAAAATGTTCGTTAATGTGCTGGTGGCGTAATTGACCGAGCGGTCGGTGGCTTCGATCTTGGCGGCGGCAATTTCCCTTGCGATCTCCGCCCTCAGGGCCAGTTGCTCCTGCCGGATGGATTTAAGCTCATCGAGTATATAGCGTTCAATGAGCGGTGGGAATTCTGCCGCATCATTATTTTCAGTTGGCTGAGACGTGGCAGTTTGTCCAGCCGCAGTGTATGCAAAACAGAGGTTGATGAGTAGCCAGAAACTTAAAATCATAGCAAATGATATTGTGATGATTATGTGACTAAGGCGATGAAATTCCTCAAGATGCGTTCACCGTCCGGATATTCCTTATTATAATCCTCGGGATGAAACTGGACTCCATAGCACAGATGTTCTTTATGCCTGATTGCCTGCAAAGGTGAAACCCGGCTTTCGGCCAGTACTTCAAATTCTTCGGGAAGGTCGCGTGCCTCCCAGTAGTGGTGCTGATAAACCTTCAGTGGATTCCCCAGCCCGTTAAACAGCGGATCCTGTCTTGTGATAGAGACCTCGCAGTAACCCATCTCATGGATCATACCTCTCGGGATTGTGTCGTCTCCCTCCGCTTCTGGCTGACCTGGAACCGTTGACCCGATCGGGCACATCGTGCCGCCGTTGACTTTCACCAGCAACTGGTGTGAACCGCAGATGCAGAGCATTGGGAAGGGGAAGGTTTTCAGCAGATTGTTCAGACCCTCAAGGCATTCCGCGTTATATTCATGGATGTCCGTATGATTGCCACTCAGGATTAATGCCCGTATTCCGAGCCTTTTGAAACGCTCCACATCCACACGGTCATAGCGCACAATCAGGCAATCCAATCCGCTCAGTTCTTCCAGCAGGTATTTTGTTTTTATACGTCTGTAGGCCACCCTGTCCATCACCTCTGGGTGGTGCACAGCGAGGGATGGATGCTCCAGATCAATGAAGGCCAGCATGCCCTGGTTTACAGCAGTACTTAAGCCCATTGTTTAGCGCGACCGGTTTTCGACATTGGGGCCCTTTATGCGGCGAAACTGCAGGTGGTTTTGCAAAATACTCGTCCCAATCCATTGGCTTAAGAGTGAAAAACTATCCCTTACAGGATGCTATCTGATTTCTCTTCTGGGGGACCTTATCTCACCTCTCCGATGTATAAAATCGATATGAGAATCGGATATATATTCAGGTAAATGGTTGTAAGAGTTTTTTGACTAGCCAAGCCTACTCCACCGTAACGGACTTGGCGAGATTACGTGGCTTGTCGACGTCACATCCGCGTTCTACAGCAATATAGTATGAGAGGAGCTGCATGGGGATGGTGGCGAGGACGGGCTGGACAGCATCGTGTGCCTCGGGAATGTAAATTACGTCATCTGCCAGGTCGTTAGGAAATTCCATGAAGGCGTCTGTGATGGCGATAACGGGTCCTTTACGTGCCTTGATCTCCTGGATATTGGAAAGTGATTTCTTGAAAATCTCGCCCTTCAGGGCAATCGCCACAGTCGGGCAGTCCTCACAGATCAGGGCGATGGGGCCGTGCTTCATTTCCGCACTGGGATAACCTTCGGCATGAATATAGGAAATTTCCTTGAGCTTCAAGGCACCTTCCAGGGCAACGGGAAACATGTCCAGGCGACCAAGGAAGAGGAAGTCATTTTTATACGCATATTTTATTGCGATCTTCTCGATCTTTTCGCTCTGGTCGAGGATCTGGTTGACGAGTCCTGGCAAGTGCTTGATGGCATTGACGATGCTTTTCCCATCGGCGTAGGAAAGGTCTCGCATACGGCCGAGATAGAGCGCGATCATGGCGCAGATCGTCAATTGGGAGGTGAAGGCCTTGGTCGAGGCCACACCGATCTCCGGTCCGCTATGCTGGTAGATGCCACCGTCATTTTCGCGTGCGATGGTGGAACCGACCACATTGGTAATCCCGAGGACCCGGTAGCCCTTGCGCTTGGCTTCACGCTGCGCTTCGAGGGTATCAATGGTTTCACCGCTTTGCGAAATGGTAAAAACAAGGGTGTTCTTGTCGAGGGGTGCGTTCCGGTAACGGAATTCGCTGGCGTATTCCACTTCTACGGGAATACGGGCATACTTCTCGATCAGGTATTCGGCGACCAGGCAGGCATGCCAGGCAGTCCCGCAGGCTAGAAAAAGCAAACGGTCAACCTGTCTCAGGTCGCGCGGTGTAATATTCAATCCCCCGAAAATGGCAGTGGATTCGTCCTGTGAAAAGCGTCCGCGAATTGCGTTGTTCAGGGTGGTAGGCTGCTCGAAAATCTCTTTCAGCATGTAGTGGGGAAACGCGCCCAACTCGGATTCTTCGATATTCCAGTCGATCCGGTCAATGACCGCCTCAACACTCTCGGCCGTAATTGTATTGATACTGAAGTTTTCCCCGTTGACGTGCGCGATCTGGCCGTCATCCAGATAGACAACATTCTGGGTTCGTCCGGCAAAGGCGGTTACATCGCTGGCAATCTTATTTTCGCCATGTCCCACACCGATAACAAGAGGGGATCCCTTGCGGGCCCCAATTAACTCACCGGGGCAGTCCTTGCACATAACGGCGATACCGTAAGTGCCCTCGACTTCAGACAATGCAGCACGGACGGCAGCAATAAAGCGGGAACTGGCACCATCACCGTTCATTTCCGGAGAACGGGTCTTATAGTAATAGGCGATAAGGTTTCCCAGCACCTCGGTGTCCGTCTGGGATTTGAATGTAAAGCCCTGGCCTTGGAGAAAAGTCTTCAGCTGCTCGTAGTTTTCGATGACACCGTTGTGAACGATGGCGAAGATGTGATCACTGGAAATATGCGGGTGGGCATTGTCGTCCGTTACGCCGCCGTGGGTAGCCCACCGGGTATGGCTGATACCGGCTATACCCTTGATTTGTTCCTGCTGGGTAATCCGGGCCAGAACTTCCACCCGGCCGGTCTTTTTCACCAGCTTGAAACCTTCAGAATCGCCAATTGCCAGACCGGCTGAATCATAACCGCGATATTCGAGACGCTTCAGGCCGTCTATTAGTATGGGTGTAGCTTGTTGTTTGCCTACGTAACCGACAATTCCGCACATGTGTAAAGTTTCCTTATAGTATTAATTAAACAAATAGAACGGTCCGTGTGCGGATTGTTTAACAAAAAAAGCGAGAGTGGTTTATTTTACACACGAGACCATTTCCGAACAATATAAGATTGTCATCCAAGCAGAATACGCCTAGGCCTTCAAGCCAAATGGCTACCCCTTCAAAAAAGCCGAATGTAATCTGTGTCATTATGGGTGGGGGCAGGGGAACCCGTCTTTACCCGTTAACACGCGAACGCTGTAAACCCGCAGTGCCTCTGGGAGGCAAGTACCGTCTGGTCGATATTCCCATCAGTAACTGCCTGAACTCGGGATATAACCGTATTTTTGTCCTGACCCAGTTCAATACCGCATCCCTGCACCGTCACATCCAGGAGGCCTACAAGTTTGACCCCTTTGGCGGAGGCTACGTTGATATTCTGTCCGCAGAACAAACTGAACGCAGTGATACCTGGTATCAGGGAACAGCCGATGCGGTAAGGCAGAACCTTCATCACTACGATGCTAACCCGGACGATATCATCGTGATCCTTTCCGGTGACCAGCTTTACCGGATGGATATTTCAGAGATGGTCGACCAGCACCTTCAAACCCGTGCGGATGTTACTATTGCTGCCCGGGCCTTGCCCAAGAACCAGGTGGAAGGTCTTGGTCTCATGCGGGTCGATGACCAGTTAAGTATCCAGGAATTCGCCGAGAAACCCAAGGATCCCGAAATTATTGATCGCCTGGCGGTCAGTGATGCAGTCAAGGCACGTATGAAAAAACCGGTCCAAGGGGATATGGTACTTGCGAGTATGGGCATCTATGTCTTCACCCACCGGATGCTGCGGGAGTCCCTCGATAATGAGATGAAGGACTTCGGAAAAGAGATTATACCCACTTTACTGGGAAGGGCAGGTTTATATGGTTTCGTTTTTGAGGATTACTGGGAGGACATCGGGACTGTCCGCTCCTTTTTTGAGTGTAACCTGCGACTGACCGATGATGACCCGCCTTTCGATTTCTATGACCCTGAGCATACCGTCTACACGAGGGCACGGTTCCTGGCCTCTTCGCGTATCAATGGCTGCAGTCTGAACCACATCCTGACTGCCGGTGGATGTGTCATTGAACATTCAAAGTTGAATCGTTGCGTTGTCGGTGTCCGCGCCACAATCAATGAAGGCTGTGATTTGGATAATGTTATTGTCATGGGGGCGGACTGGTTTGAAACCGCTGCCCAGAAAGAAAACAATAACTACATCGGCCGTCCGCACATGGGGATTGGAAAAAACTGCAAGATCCGTCATGCCATCATCGACAAGAATTCCCGCATCGGGGATGACGTTAAACTCGATCCCGAGGGAAATGATGACGGCAACTACCTTGGCGGTGACATTGTGATACGTGACGGAGTCCTGATCGTGACTAAGAACAGTACGATTCCCAGCGGGACAGTATTGTAGTTTGGACGCTAGAGGGTGTAATTTCCGGATAACAACAGCAGGGCGACCTGGACTAACCCGATTACAAAACCGAGGACGGCTCCGAGTTGTTCAATAGAGCGGAATTCCTTTTCAGCTACGCTGTTGACTACCCGTTCCAGTCTCTCGGTGTCAAACTCGCGAATTCGATCCTCGACCAGTCTCCGGATATCCAGGCGGCTTTCCGCCTGTGTCGCGATTTTCTTCACAATATGGGGTGCCTCACGCTTGATTTCCTCCAGCGCCATCTGGTGGAGCATCTTCAGGTGGCTATCGTTCACAAAACCGCCAAGCAGCGGGAGTTTCTTCAACCGTGGACCGATACCGTGATAGACCATCCGCATGACTGTCTCCTCCAGGATATCATCCACATGGATGTGTTCTATATGCTCTCTCAGCAGATGTCCCTTGAGGATCTCCTTTTCAATGATTTCGCCGGTCCTGACGGCTATGTCAGCTTGCCGGCGCGGGATCAGGCCCTGCCAGGTGAGGCCTGCGAATTTTCGTGCCCGTCGCGGGCGGAATAACATGCGGATGGCGACACGGTTGGTCAGCCAACCAATTAACGCGGAAATAATGGGCAGGGAGATGAGGAAAAACCAGGCGTAGGATTCGGTCATAAGGATAGGGTGGATTAGTTGTTTGTCTCAATAACATTAAGGCGACGCAGAGGTATGAAAAAAAGCTAAAAAAAAAACGTCGGGCATCAGATGCCCGACGTTTCCCACCAATTTAAGCCTATCGCTTACCAAAAAAGTTGTATCGGCAGCACGCGCAAAGACGTTAGGAATGATTCCTGAAGGATACAGTTTACTGGATGCTGCAGTTTTCCCCGATTATTTGCCCGCAAGCACGTAATGCTTGCTGTAAGCGCATAGGTGGTAGAATAACAGTAGCGTAGGTTGGTGACAGTTGTTTCGTATACAGCGTAAAAGAACTGTTTATTAGCATGGAGTTATGCACCCCTGTGTCAACACCCTTTGAGGCTTAAATCAAAAAAAATTTATCTTTTTCTAGCGAACGCTATACATTTTACAAACCAGTGGGCAGTATTCCCTACCGTTTCTATGGAAGTATATATCTAACTGCGTTATGAGACCGGAAAAGTGGCTTTAATTGAGGTTACATCGAGTGGACTCTTTTGCGAAAAGGGGGGATTTTACATCGATCCCTGGAAGCCGGTGGAGGTTGCTGTTATCACCCATGCTCACAGTGACCATGCACGCTCCGGCACTCGCCTGTATTACTGTGCCGTATCTGGCGAGAAGATTCTGAGAGCAAGGGTCGGCCTTGAAGCCGATATCCGGTCCCTTGAGTTCGGCGAACAGGCCGATTTCAAGGAAGTTTTAGTATCACTCCATCCGGCTGGGCACATACTTGGATCAGCTCAAGTCAGGATTGAGTTTGGGGGAGAAGTATGGGTAGTCAGTGGAGATTACAAGACAGCGAGAGATCCTTCCTGTGAAGCCTTTGAGCCTGTAACGTGTGATGTTTTTATCAGTGAATGCACTTTCGGCCTCCCGGTTTATCGGTGGCCCGAGCCTGAAACCGTTTTTGGGGAAATCAATAACTGGTGGCGCCTGAATCAGGCCGAGGGCAAAGCGAGTGTCCTCTTCGCCTATCCACTGGGCAAGACCCAGCGGATACTCAAGGGACTGGACTATGGGCTGGGCCCCGTAGGAGTTTATGGAAACGGGGGACGCCTTTCCGATCTGTATGGTGAAGCGGGATATGATCTGGGCCCGTATAAGAAAATCACTCAATCGAATGTTCATGAATTGAAGGGTGGGGGCCTCCTGATTGCACACGCCATATTGCAGAACACCAGCCCGCTCAGAATGCTGGGAAAACCTTCTCTGGCGTTT
>CAYQCG010000049.1:0-8994 GCA_964415925.1 uncultured Puniceicoccaceae bacterium
CTTTTCCCAACAAGGGTAGGCTAAAGACCGGCAACCACAAGCCGGCGAAAAAGGGCTTTGCTTGAAGAAGCGGTAAACAGGCGGCAAAGAGGGCGATAAGCAGGCCAAGTCCACTGAGCAACATAGGATCGGGAATTTTGAGTTCACGACGATCCTGGAGGGAATCAAGCATTAGCAGTATAAATGCAGAAGAAGCGACAAGACCCCCGATAAACCCGCCACCCGGATAGTTGTGACCACGATAAAGTACTACAATAGAAACAATAAGCAGCAGTGGTTTAAGGATGCGCAATCCGATCTCGAATATAGTGGAATGCAAATTCATCGCGCCTCTCCTCGCATTGTATTAACCAGTAAACCTATCCCCAACGCAGAAATGGCTAGCACGGCAATTTCCCCTAACGTATCGAGCGCCCTGAAGTCCACCAGTATGACATTGACCACATTCTTGCCCTTGGCCTCCAGATAGCTCCATTGACCCATTTGACTGGAAATGGGTTCAGCCAGCTGAACGACAAAGCCTTTCATCATCAGGATCGTCAGGGTAACACCACAGAGGATCGCAACACCACTATCCAGTAGACGCCTGCGGAAATCTGTGTAAAAGCTAAAGCGGGGCAAGCCAAATACAGCAAAGGCGAACAGCACAACAGTGAGGGTCTCCACTAATACCTGCGTGAGTGCGAGGTCGGGAGCCCCGTAGGCAGCAAAGATGATTGCTATTCCATAACCAATCACACCGAGGGCAATCAGAGAGCCCATACGACTGCTACTGACTAAGACGTAAACCAGGGCTATGGTCATCAGGAGCAGTAATCCAATGAGGAATAAATCCGCTGGAAGAGTTGCAGCCATGGGCTCTGTCCAGCCAAAGGCAATGATCTGGTAGAGGACTAGTATACTGGCAGTCGAAGAAACAATGAGGAGATAACTTCTCAACTGACCGGACTGCCAGAATCGTGTCTGGTAAGTAGCCAGTGTCACCATATTGGACATGCCCTTATCATAAACTCGTTGTACGGGAGGCAATAAGCTGAAAAAGGACTCCGCAAGCTTTCCAATCTGCTTGCGAAGGATAAAAATAATCACCCCTCCGCTTATCGTAATTAAGCTTAAGAGTAGTGCGGTATTGATACCCTGCCAGAGCTTGACCTGGCTTTCGATCAATACCCCCGCGGCTTGAGAAGCTGCTGCCAATGTCAGTGGCTCTACAGATCTACCCGGAGTCAAGCCCAACGCGAGTCCGGCAACACCCAGTAGAAGCGGCGGCAGCCAGAGCGATGTATCATTGCGGTGAAAGTGGTCATACTTGCGTGCTTTACCTATAAAAGGTTGAATCCCTGCTTTGAAGGCAAGGGCTAAGAGCAGCATATTACCGGCTATCGCTACGATGATTCCAGCCGTACCCAACCAGCCAGCTTCCAGCCCGGCCTTGTAGGTGTACTCTTTGCCGAGAAATCCGAAGAATGGAGGAAACCCCGACTTGGACAGGGCTGCCAGACCAGCACCCAAGGCTGTTAAGGGCATTAAACGATAAAGCCCACCCAATTGTGAGAGTTCACGCGTGCCGGTTGCGTGATCGACTCCACCGGCCACCATAAACAGCGCCGCCTTGTAGAGGGCGTGCCCTAAGAGGAAAAGGATAGCCGACTTCAGGGCCAGTTCCGTGCCTATGCCTATTAGCATGGTGAGCAAGCCCAATACAGCTAATGTAGTATAGGCCAGAATACGTTTCAAGTCTGTCTCCTTGATACCCAGTGCAGCGCCCATTAGGAAAGTCAACGCCCCGGTCGCCATTAGCAGACTGGTCCAGAGGGAAGTTCCACCCAATACCGGATTCAGCACGAGCATAAGAAAGATACCCGCCTTTACCATTGTAGCAGAATGCAGGTAGGCGCTAATTGGAGTGGGTGCAACCATGGCATTGGGTAACCAGAAATGAAACGGGAACTGGGCGGATTTGGTAAAGCAACCGAACAGTATCAATAGAGTTGCCGCCACATAATGGGGGTGACTGGAAAAATCTTGTAATTGCGTTACCTGAGAGAGTGTATAACTACCGGCAGCATTGCCCAGAAGGATCAGACCGGCAAGCAAGGCCAAGCCCCCGGAACCTGTCACCAGCATGGCCTGCAAGGCATTCTTGCGTGCCTTCTCCTCACCATGTTCGATCCCAATCAACAGGTATGAGCTTATTGACGTCAGTTCCCAGAAGATAAACAGGCCTATCAAATTGTCAGAAAGGACAAGCCCCAACATAGAGGCCATAAAAATGAGTAAGTAGCAGAGAATGCGCCCCTGCATGGGGTGGTGTGACAGATAACCACCTGCATAAAGTATAATCAAAGCTCCGATGCCAGTGAGTAATAATGACATCAAGTGTCCAACACCCACCAGCCGATAAGTCATTTGTGCACCGAGTTCCGGCAAACTGAGAAGCAACCCCTCGCTGTTAACCCTGGCCGGGTTTGCAAGCAGAAGCCACAAAAATACCGCCAGCGGAATGGTACAGAGGAACCAGCCTACGTGGCGATGAAACAGTTTACTCGCGGGCACAGCGATAAAGGAGGCCAGAAAAAGCACCCACACTGTGGTATCCAGACCCATTACTTTAGTATTTTCCCTCCAGTAGTGATTGCAGTAAGGATTGCCCCGTACCCTTGCGTTTGACAATGACAATTGGTCTTTTTGTCTGCTCCAAGATCGCCTCGGCAGTATTACCCAGAAGCAGCGAGGCCAAGGCATTATGTCCTCTGCTTCCGACCATCAATAAGTCGGCATGATTCTCATCTGTGGCCATGGCTATCGCCTGGGGAACAAGTGGTTTGCATTCAACCAATGTGTTTATCTGAATACCCCTTAAATCGATTTCAGAGAGAAATATATCGGCCTGTTGACGAAAGTGTTTTGTGAGATCGCTTTCAAAATCTTCCTTGGAGATGTGTGTACGTTTAAATCCGAAGGGCAACTGGAAAGCGTGATATATACTAACGGTGGAAATTTTCTGTGCATCAGCAAAAGCTAAAGCGATTTCCAATGCATCCCTAGAGTACTTGGAAAAATCCGTCGGAACTATAACGTGTTTAAACTCAGGATCGGCACCTTCCGGAACCAGCATTAACGAACACGAACTTTTACGCGCGACTTTCTTGGCCATGGAAGAGTCATCCGTAATGCGATTCATTATGATTAAATCAGCGTCGATTTCCTGAGACTTTTTCAAAATGCTATACACAGGTGAATCCTGTACTGCTTCAATGCTGACGACTGTTTCAGGATGGCCGTCATAGTGTTCGGCCACCAATTCAGATAAGCGCCTCTCACTCGCTTGGGTGATTGGTTCGGCGAGCCACGGATACTTTTCAGAGACCTCCGCGGGGATATCAGGCGGCATGTCTGCATGCAGAAAACAAACCCTGGCCGAGTGTGCCATATGGGTGATTTTTGCAGCATAGCGGATGAGGTTGACGTCGTCACCCCGCAATGAGGCATGAACTAGTATATTTTTGAAACGATACATGGAACAAGTAGTTTGCAATTCATGAATAGCGTAATATGTTTCACGAAATATATTTTATGCAAATATAATCACGAAAAACATTTCATACAAAAAGCTCCACAGATGCCACACAATACTCCCCCTCCGCAAAACTCCGGCTGGTCTGTGTTCACCAATCACGGCCATGTGCTGATTTGTTTGGCCCAGTATCCCGACAGACCCCTACGCGATGTCGCTATCAGGGTTGGTATCACAGAACGGGCTGTACAGCGAATTGTTTCCGAATTGGAATCAGGTGGATATATCACGCGCCACCGGGAAGGCCGCACGAATCATTACGAAATCAACAAAGATGCCCACTTGCGACATCCCATTGAGGAGCATTGCACCATAGGGAAAATAATCCGCCTGATTAACAGATCGCCCAGGTTATCCTAGTGTTTATTAAAGATTCTTGTGCTCCAAATGCTGTTTCAGGCGTCTTGAATCATCCTCCATACGGGCTAGTGGGCTAGTGTCTGCTGGAAAACAGCCCGATATTATCAGGAGGGATCTAACGTTAGCGGCTCTATAATAAAGTTCTACTACATACCGGTGAGCTGTCGCATATTCTTCAGGGAGTGATAAAACTGATTCTTGAACGATGACAGTGTTTTACCCGTTAATCCGGATTCGAATACCGGAGGGGGCACCATGAGTGATTGTTTGTGTGGGGTGAAAGATCGGTTGACTTCGGAGCAGGTTGCAGTCGTATTTGTGGGTTTTATTTCCATGCTTGTCCCCTTGTTTCGTGCCCTGATACCCGTGTTATTGTTGAGCGTGCCTGTTGCGGTTATTGCGCAAGAGGAAGGCTCTGGTGATGACGTCGATGTCATCATGCTGCCGCCGATTGTAATCACGGCCTACGAGGGGGAAATACCGGTGATCGACGGTTTTACGGGGCGGGACTACTCGGGAAGCTGTGAAGCGGTATGGGAGTTTGCCCGGACATTGAACACCTTGATGATCAACTACCATCGTAAGCTGCTGGTCGATGAGGTGAAACACATGAATTTTCAACTCCAGTTCAGTAAAACCTTCGAGAACGAGATTAATGAGCTGGCTGAGTCATTCGGTCTTGGAGGTTACAGGATCAACCGGGAGAACTGGTTCCGTATCGAGCGGTCCATCTTGTCCCGTCTGACCCGGCAGCCATTCTTCAAGATCAAGTCGCTTGTGGCATGGGACTGGGACCGGTTGAATACAATGCGTTTGCAGCGGCCCGATTCAGACTACGCGAAGGACATCCGGTTCAACAAGGAGAAGTTGAGATGGGAACGGCGGGTGACCACGCACTGGCGTGCGATCTACTATAACGATCCCTACAATTTCAGGGGCTATAATGAAATCAACAAGCAACAGGGACTGAACCTGGACACCCAGATGGGTTACCACTTCATCGACCGGGGGTTGAACCAGAGGGTTCCGCCCTCGGCCTTCATGGATGTTGAACTGGAGTATCCGATTTTCTACTCGGACAATAAGCCGGTTGAAGAACAGGTGCGATATCTGCAGCAGAATTTTATCCATAACCTCTACCATATTTACGATCCATTCAGTTGGGTGGTCCGCAGGGAAGTTCGTTTCCGGAACCGGTTCCCGATAAGTTTCAGGGATCATCTTGAGGAGCAACGCATCCGGGTAAGCGACCGGAACTGGTTTACGAGAGTGCTGGCGCAATTCATGAGCGATGTCATCATCCTGCGTCATCAAGGCAAAGATGAGGTTTACTTTCCGAAGGTCTACCAGTGGCAACTGAGCAAAATACCGAATTACCTGGGTTATGGACTTGACCTGCTCAACTGGCTGCCCGATGAAACCCGTGAAGGCAAGCAAGGTGACATGAGTGGTGATATCACTTTGAACTTCAACCATGCAGGAGATGCACACTTTCTGCTGCTGGATGCCCATAACCGCTATCCTGATACCTTTATAGACGAACTGAAGACGCTGATACTGGGCTTAAAAGATCGCGAGGGAAGAATCAGCGGGAGACAACTGATCCGCGAGGCCATCGAAGCCATATCCGATATCCCTTATGAGCAGTTCGAGATACGCGCTCACTCTGCCCAGCTTAAGGAACTGGAAGCCTACAGGAATTAGTCTGTATTCAGCCGTGTCAGGCGCTTTCGCCCTGTGTTTCTGAAACAGAGGTCTTGGCTTTGTTATTCTTCTTTCTGTGGTCGAAGTGCAGGATACTGAAGATGAGGATAATAATTATGGCGAGCGGAGCCACGTAACGGAAGGAGATACGACCACCGTAATTATCTGCCGGCCCGAGGATTTCCCCGTTGATTCGAGCCTGAAGGTCACTTGCATCGGGTGGTGCATTCTTGGCAGCCGAGCGCAAGGCATCGATAATAAGGTTCGGGTTGGTTTCCAGACCGGACTGCTCCTTGGTGATTTCAGCGAGTGCATTCTGGGCCATTGTGACCGCACCGCCAATTTCCTCCTGACGGACAGGAGGCTCATTCGCCGCCATAACGGGGTAGTTCTGGACAACCTCCTGCAGAGTACCCTGAACCTCTGCCAAATCGAGGCGATCATACAGGTAATTATCCGCGATCCGTCCCATCTGTGGTGAAGTCACCGTGCCGACAACCAGCATCCCAGTGCCACCAAGGAGTGCCAGACCGAGCGCACCGGACTTGGGGATCCGCTCACTGGCAGTACCGAGAATTGTCGGCCAGAAATAGCAGACACCGACGGCAAAGATGGTGGCGGAGAGGAACGCCGTAAGCGTCGTGTCGGCATAGCTGAAGATCATGAGTCCTATCCCACTGAGAACTGCGGAGGCCATGAGGATACCGGTATTGGAGAGTTTTTCCACAACCGGACCAGCATAGTAGCGGAGGACCGCCATGAGTCCATTGATATAGGCAAGGACAAGGATACCGGGAATACCGCCAGCCTCGAGAACAGCAGGAATCCAACGGCCCGGGCCAAGCTCCAGTGATGCGGTAATAGCAATGCTCAGGATCAGGATATAAAAGAGCGGACGACCGAACGCGGCAGCAAACATACCGCCGAAACTGACACCGGATTGAACCCGTTCTGATTCGGGAAACTTGTGGCCTGTGAAGAGGATTCCGTAAATGATGGCGGGAACCAGGATGATAAGCAGTTTGAGCTGCCAAGCTCCAAAGCCTATCTTGTCGAGGGCGAAGGCCAAGATTGCGCCAATAACTATACCGCCCGGAAACCAGACATGGAACTGGTTGAGTTTTTCAGTTTTACGATCCGGATAAATCGTAGCGACGAGTGGATTACAAACCGCCTCGACCGTGCCATTGCCCAAGGCGATGACCAATGCCCCAACGAACAACATGCCAAAGCCATTGGCGAAAACCATCAACAGAGGTCCTACAATATGGCAGAAAAGGGAAAATCTCAGGAGGCGCCCCATCCCAACTGTATCCACTAGCGGCCCAAAGGCGAAAATCGAAAGAGTGAAGCCCCAGATTGCGGCACCTCCAATATAACCGACTTGTTCATTACTGAGCAGGAATTCCTGTTTGAGCGCCCCCATTACAGCACCCACTACGGCAAAGGCAACGGAGGTGGCAATGAGGGAAAAGCAGCTACCAAGGAAGAGACGATCTGCGTGTATTTTTTCAGACATGGGGATTCGGGGTTGTGGGTTTCAGAAACTACCTAACTTAATGGTTTAGAACATTTATAGGCTTGGTTTTTGAGATGAAACACAGAGGCATGAAGCCTTTTTGGCTGTTTGACAACATCTTTTACGTTGGAAGCGTATGCCCCAAAGGGAAATAACGTTTATATTACTCACACTACAGTCTTCGATAAGCGGGATAATGAGAGGTTCCCGCTATGCCGTAAAATCGGGAAATTTACCCTCTGCCAATCGCTTCAGCATCATCTGTTCTCAACAACTCTGCTCTGGTTTATAAATAAGCTAACAATCTGTAAAAATGATGGACTTTTCCGAAGCTTAGCCTTCGGCAATCAAGTGGAACACGCTATTGTGCGTAAATCCATTCCTGCGAGTTGTAGTTGTAATACAAGCGTTTGGTGAATTGATTTCTAGCCAAAAAGAACCAGCCGCCACCATCGCCGTGAGTATATAAATGAGGGAATGTTTCCTTATTTGTCCATACCCACCCCAGAACTGGAATAAAAAACCAGATATTATCAGCGGATCGTGAGACCGAGAAGATCCAACCCATTTTTTGATGATAAAGCCAGTCACTATCTGTGAGATAAACTGACCCAAGCCATTCGACTTGGCGCCATTGATCAACAGGTGCATCAACACCCCAGAAACGTTGCCTGTCCATGTCTAAATCAAGGGACCAGCTATTTAATGTGCCGGTATCAAGAAGTGCTGTATCAGATATACGCAGTGTCCATAGGCCCTTGGCACTTTCACCTGTAAAGGTATTGATCACGTGATTCTGGAATATGACATTTGGTTCATCATCGGAGGGATCAGGCTCTTTAAGTAGATGAATGTTTCCATCTGGTGAAATGAGCTCAATGCGTAAGTCACCCCGGTAACCATGTGTAATGCTGGCATTGAGTACAATTTCTTTAACCGGATCTTCAGCTATGACAGGAATATTTGACGTAATAACCGACTCGTCAACACGATGCTCAGCATCTGGAATATTGATCGCCAAGCCGGATCTCCCGTATCTGAACTCTTGCCATTCATTGTCCAGGTAAATATCTGTATCAATATACCAATAATCCAGAAATCCTGTATCACCGGGATAAACGTCAGAAATCTGAAGAGTCCAAGTTCCCTTGATATTAGTATTGTGAAAATTGAACAGATTTCCATTAAAATACCGGTTCTCATATACTGCATATGTGTTAGGAACGGCCACAAGGTAGGTTCCACCGTCGGGTGCAATCAATTGAATCTTCAAGTCTGAACCAGCAGAATGAATTACGTTACAGTTGATTACGAACTGACGAGCAAGTGCATCATCTTCAATATCCATAGTCACCTGTAAAGTTTGGGGATAAGTTGTGACGTCCGGGATACGAAGAGGCGTGTCATTCGAATGCAACCTGGATAATGGAAGGGAATCCGGAAAACGGCCTTTTGGATCGATATTAAAACCCTTATCTGAAGTAAGCCTGAAGTCCCAACGCTTGCCAAACTTTTCAAACGTGCCCCATCCAACTATCACATTACCTGCAGGATTTATCGCAGTAGCACTTTCAAGATTATAGCCATGCCTGGGAATACTATTGAGATCGAGAAGTTGATTCAAGGTAACCGGTCGGAACGCAAAATCTTCGGCCCATATCACGGCCTCTCGATATGCATTTGAATTATCGGTATAGCCTACGATAACTGAACCATCTTCATTAACATCGTTAGCCTGCGCATGCCCGTTGTTTTTGCCCCACAAAATTGTAGTAGCACCGTTTTCCCAGCGAAAGGCCCGCCCGTAAGAAATGTCTCCCGTTCGACCTACAAC
>CAYQCG010000050.1:0-4752 GCA_964415925.1 uncultured Puniceicoccaceae bacterium
AGAAAGCAAGTTGATTGAAAGCGGTGGTTCAGACAAGCAATAGATCAAAGCAGAAGCCGTTAGAGCAAAATTTCATCCAACCCGTTGTGCTTTCTTTATCGAGAGCTATTCAGGCAGCGGCTCCCAGTTGTTGAAGCAGTGTCAGCTGATCGAGGATCTCCCATTCTTCGACGATCAGGCCGTCTTTGAATGTGCTGATGACACAGCCCTGAACGTCGACCGATTTGTGCGTGGGCGGCATGCCCAGGAACTCGCCATGATGCGAACCGGTAAACCGGATGCGTGTCGTGACGGTCTCGCCTGCGTCGAATTGCTCGAGGACCGAGATGTTCAAATCCGGGAAGGCGGACCGGAATGCAACTACAAAAGCGGCCAGCTCCTCCGGACCGTTCATTTGCTCGGTGGGTGATGTGTATTGGTAACTCGGAGACACGGTTTCTTGTATCACACTGAGGTTGCCCTTGTTAAAGACTTTTTCGATGAAGAGCTGGATGATTTCTTTGTTTTTCATAGTTCGTTTCTTTCTGGTTGGGTTGTTAGATTTGGATGAAGCCGATGCCGTAGAGTAGGACGGAGAGTGTAGAGGCTGTGACGCGGAGATGGTTCAGGCGGGTCCATTTCTTGAGGTAGACCTGCCAGTATGCCCCACCCTCGCCTGGTGCCAGTGCATCGAGTTTGTTATTCATGGGCACATTGCCTGCAGCGGTGACAAGGAAGACGCCGGCTAGATAGATGCCGGAAGCAGCGATGAAGCTGATCGGCCATTCGCCACCCCAGCCGAAAAGGGTAGCCAGGAGGTTTAGGACGGAGAGAACGCCCGTCCCAACGAAGGAGGCGAAGAAGACGGGATTGAGAATCACCCGGTTGATGGTCTGCATGACGCGGATGCCTTCTTTGGTCGGCACTTTCGAGAGCGCCTGCATGATGCAGACGGAGAATGCGTAGAGGAGCCCTCCAACGAGCGCAGTCCCGACGAGACTGGCGAGCAGTGAGATCAGGATGAGTGCATTCATGAGGCCACCTCTTCACCGCTCCACACACCAGCGACTGCCGCATCGCGGGCGAAGTCGGCAAAGTCCTTGGCGGGTCTGCCCAGGGCGCGCTGAACCCCATCGGTGAGGTAGCCATTGCGACCGTCCATGACGTCGGCGATCAGCTGAGCAATCGGCAGAGACTCCTCTTCGGAAAATCCGTGCTGCACCAGCTCTTCGGCGTAGGCTTCGGCGGATACCGAATGAAAGAGGACGGGGCGGCCGAGCGCACGGGTCAGGTCGTCGGCGACATCCTGCATGGACATCAAGCGTGGTCCGGAGAGTTCATAGTTCTCGCCGATATGACGATCATCGGTGAATGCGGCGTAAGCGACATCAGCGATATCATCGGTATCGATGAAGGGCTCCAGTATATCGCCGACCGGCATGGAGAGGTGCCCATGGCGAATGGCATCCTGAAAGGATTCGCTGAAGTTTTGGTTAAAGACCGAGCAACGGACGATGACCCACTCGGCTCCGGAGCCCATGAGGCGGTTCTCGGCATCCTGTGCGCCTTCCTCACCCCGACCGGAGAGCAGGACCAGGCGCTTGCTGCCCATGGAGACAGCTAGCCTGGCGAACTTCTCGACCTTTTCTGCCACACCGGGGAAGGAGAGATCGGGATAGACGGTGATGTAGGCACCCACCGTGCCCTCTATAGCGGGAGCCCAGGTGCTTTCGTCATCCCAGTCGAAGGTTGTCTCGCTTGAACGTGAAGCAGCCTTCACGGTGATTCCGGCCTGGCGCAATCTTTCGGCGACGCGGCGACCGGTTTTTCCATTCGCGCCAATGACGAGGATGGTTTGATTTTCGTTTTTGGTTTTGTTCTGTGTTTGTGTATTCATGATGCTGAGAGCTTAACAACACCCTCGAAATCCGAACATAGCCACGATGCCCAAGGACATACGCGAACGTCCAAAATGAACAAATTCGATGAATTCAGCGGACTTTTAGAGGGTCCCCGCGCCAGGGGAGCCTTTACTTTACGGGGCTTACTGGCCTCACCCTGGAGTTTGCGCATAGAAGCCGATTCCCCGTTGACAGTCTTAGCGATGGTTCGCGGGAATGCCCACATCAAGCACGATAACGGCGAAGAAGTTTGGCTCAGCCCTGGAGATGTTGCCATCACACGTGCGCCCGGGCACTACACAGTCGCCGACCACCCGAGTACAGAACCAACAATTTTTATTCATCCCGGGCAGGACTGCCGCGCTCCGGATGGGCGTTCGCTCTACCAGGAAATGATGCTCGGTATCCGTACCTGGGGCAACGATCTCGATGCGGACAACTTGATGCTCGTCGGTAGCTATGAATCGATGGCAGACGTCAGCGATCGGTTACGGGAAGCCCTCCCCCCGCTCCTCTGGGTCAAGAATGATGAATGGGAGTCGCCACTGATTCCCTTGCTCAATGACGAAATCGCACGCGACGCTCCTGGCCAGGCTGCAGTCCTCGACCGACTCCTCGACATGCTGCTTATCGCCATCGTGCGTCAATGGTTTGATCGCAAGAAAACGCAGGAGATGCCCTGGTATGAAGCCAAAGGTGACCGCTTGGTAGGGCGTGTACTCAAAATGATCCACCAAGACCCAGCACAGGCGTGGACACTTAACTCCCTCGCGACCCGAGTAGGTGTGTCTCGCTCAGCACTTGCGCGTCGCTTTCAGGATGTGGTCGGGCAATCCCCGATTGCCTTCCTCACTCAATGGCGCCTCGCGCTCGCAGCCGACCTCCTGAGCGAACCTGAAGAGACCCTCGACACGATCGCCGAACGTGTCGGCTATAGCAGCGCCTTTGCTTTGAGCTCTGCTTTCAAGCGAGTCCGCGGCATCAGCCCCAAGGAGCACCGGATACGCGCCAGGACACAGCTTTAAGAGGCCGAGGAAGATAACCATAAATAGGGTAGGAAATAAAAAATCACGGTAACACAATAACTACAAATAGATTGTTACAATGACTCTGAAACCAACCGGCTGTGGTCGACTGGCTGCCCGGGCTGGGATCGAACCAGCGACAAAGTGATTAACAGTCACCTGCTCTACCGCTGAGCTACCGGGCAATGTGTAGCAAGTATATCTGCATACTGGCAGAGAACTTAAGGGCGGAAGCGTGGAGTCAACGACAGTGGGGGGATGGAATCAAGTCAAAAAAAGGATTCCATGCCAAGGGGAGCGGAGCCACAAGCAATGAATGGCAGGCTGGAGACGTGCAATCGTACGGTGCATTTTGAGTACACCTGATATTTAAGGACTGTACATTTAATGTACTTACCAACAGATTTTCTGTCTTTATATATTTACACATACTACTCTTGTACAGTATCTTACAATATTATCCGGTGTGATTGGCATGGTGCCAGCATTAATGTGAGGCGTTATGAAAATATTCAAAAGAATCCAAGTTTCCTGCGCCGCCGGTTTCAACCGACTGCTCGACCATGTCGAAAATTACGAAGCCGTTGCGAACGAATCGATTCGGAGTGCGAAGTCTGCCTATGCAAAAGGGCAAGTGCGCCTGAACCGCGTCCAGAATGACACGCAAAAGCTGAAGGCCCGCGTAGCGGAGGCAAGCAAACAAGCGGATGCGTGGCGCACTCGGGCACTTAAGGCGAAGGATGCTAATCGCGAGAAAGCGATTGAGTGCCTTTCCCGTCGCAAGCAAGCAGAAGGGGACTTGAAGAAGAATGAAGACCTGTTGAAAGAGCAGGAGCGTGTTGAAGCCGAATTGCAGTCAAAGCTAAAGACCATGCGGGCCCGGATCGATGAACTGGAGCGCAAGCGTAACCTGCTGACGGTACGTGACCAAGGGGCCAAGGCGGCGGAGGCGATGGCGGATTGTGCCACATCGGACGAGATCTTCGAACGCTGGGAAGAGCAAGTCCTGGAATGCGAACTGAGTTCACCGGAGTATTCAGAGTCTGATACGGACAGCTTCACGCGAGAAATCCAGACGGAGGAAGATCGTGCGGCGCTGGAAGCCGAGCTGGACGAACTGAACGAAAAACCAGAGTAAAGGAGAACCAACAATGCATTCATCTGCTGAAGAACAAACAACGCTGAAAGCGTCCATCGAGGTTGGGGAAAACGGCCGTCCAGCTTGGTCGAACACGAGTACGATCTTACGCTGGCTGGGGTGTGCCGCCCTAGTTGGCGCGGGACTGCACTTCAGTTTCACGGAGATTCTGGATTACAATCCCTACTCCCGCTACCTGATGTTTCTGGGCTTTACGCTCCTACTGACTGTGGCGGGATATTACTGCGGACGCTACCTGAAAGAGGGCAAGAGCGGGCGCAGTTTTCTATCCCTGGCGGCGGTATTCCTGCCGACCCACTTTGCCCAACTGGGCGGTATGGTTCATGCGACTGTTCATGGAAGACTGAGCCATGACGGTTCAGAAATGAGCTGGATCCAGTTTGCGCCGATTACGACTCTACAGATGGTTGGGCTACTGGGTATTGTCCTGCCCCTGCTCGGGGTGATTGCGTATCTGGGTTTTTCGGCGCTGAATCGTCCACAGGGCAAAAGCCTGGCGGTCCAGTTCATGGGAATGGGCCTGATTATGCTGCTGCCATGGCGGGATCCGCTATTAGTCAGTGCACTCGCGATTGTAATGACGGCGTGGATACTCCTGAAATTCTGGCAGTGGTCGAAGACGGATGATCGATATCGCACGTGGGATGCGATCGCTGGTCGACTGATGCTGCTGGTGCCGATTGCATTT
>CAYQCG010000050.1:4762-8860 GCA_964415925.1 uncultured Puniceicoccaceae bacterium
GGGTGTGCAGGGCCACCAGCTTGCAGCCGTCGCGGTTGATGCTGCTGGTGCCGATTGCCTTTATTCTGCGTAGGCAAGTCACCTTCCCCGAGCCGTGGGACCACGCATTATTTCTTGCAACGTTTTTCGCGATACCGGGACTCATTACCTACACGCACCTGGCGAATACTTTCGAGACCCGGTGGGCAAAGTTCAGCCTTAAGGCACTCGGGATGTTAGGACTTTTTGTGGCGTGGAGCGTGGGAGTATCCCAATTGCTTAAGTTAACAGGATTCAAACCTGAGCAAATTATGATAGTGCCCTTGTATATGATCCCTTTCGGATTCGTTTTCTTCCTGTTGCAATCCCTGGAAAAGTCGCGCGTTTCAAGGGCACTTTGCATATTGATCGCGCTGGTAGCTGTATTTGCTTCATCGATACACTTGCACGTGTATGACGGCGCCATATATTTCGCAGCGCTGGTATTCCTGGTGGGAGCGGGACTGGCATTCGCCTCGATGAAGTACCATAGCAAGCTGATACTCTTTCTTGGCGGCACGAGCATCGCGATGGCGTTTGGAGAATTCCTTTTTTCGAGCTGGAATCCGGATTACCTGAACAGTTGGGTAACGATCGGAGTGAGCGGGGTCGCCTTGCTCTTTGTGGCAAGCCTGATGGAGAGTAAAAACGGTGCATTGAGGAGCCGATTAGTTTCCCTCAGAAAGCAGATGGATAACTGGGAGGCATAGTCTCACCGAAGGCAGCCCGGTGAACCCGGGCTGCCTTATTCCTCTTCGAGGTATTTGCGAACCGTGCGGCGGTCGAGTTGAAGAAGTCGCGCGGTTTCGCTGTAGTTGTTATTTGTAGTATAGATACGCCTTGTGTATTTACGCAGCATTTCCTCGGCGGTAAGAGGCGTCTGCGAGGGCGGAGCAATGCTGTCCAAGCTATTGTCTTTAACCTGTCGCGCTTCGTATTGCCCATGGACCATGATATTGCGGACCGCCTGCTGGAGCTCACGGAAGTTACCGTGCCATGTGTAGTCGGGATGCTGTCCGATCCAATGCATGACTTCTTCAATCAACTTGGGGGCCTCCTCTTCGCCGATCAGGTTGACGGAAATGAAAGTAACCATACGGAGGATTTCCGAAGGATCGCTGGACATCATGGCGTGGAGCGAAGGAGTGACAATAATATCGGAACAAAGACGGTAGTAGAGGTCCTCGCGGAAGCGCCCCTGCTTGATTTCCTCTTCCAGATTGCGGTTGGTAGCGGTTACCACCTTACCGTGGAATTCCTGTTCCGAGGTGGAGCCAACCGGCTGAAAACGGCGTGACTGCAGGAGCCTGAGAAGCTTGACCTGGATCTCGGCGGAGGTTTCCCCGATTTCATCGAGAAAAACCATACCCTCCGGAGGACAAACTTCAAAGAATCCCTTGCGGTCATTCAATGCACCGGTGAAGGCGCCTTTCTTGTGGCCGAAGAGCTCGGACTCGATCAGTGTTTGTGAAAGGGCCGCGAGATTGACGGGGTAGTAAAGTTCGCCCATGGAGCGGGCAAGCTTGCCCGTGGAACGGTTAAAGGGCAAATACTGGGAAGCCACCAAAGCTCTTGCCACGACCTCCTTCCCGCTTCCCGATGGCCCGGTAATCAGGGTGGAAATCAGCTGCATGCGTGAGGCCAGACTCCGCCAGTAACGATCGAGATTATGCGTAAATATACTTTGCCAGAGGCGTGCACGGAGTTGCATGGCCTCATCCGAGGCACCGATGAAAAACCGGAAAATGTTGTTAAAGGCGCGCCGGACCTGGAAGCAGATAGCAAAAATATGATCAATATCGTTATCCGTTATCCTGTCTTCATCACCTAGATAATGCCGAAGGAACTGATCGAATTTGTCAAAGAACCCGACCTTCACGTGCTTATGGGGCTGATTGAAGTGCTCCTGGCTCAGCTTCTCCAGGTCCTGGATGAAAGTGTAGAAGGTGAGGTAGTAGATGATCTTTTCGTAGAGTTGCGTATCTGAATTCTGGGTACGAAAGGAGAGAAAACGCTCCCTTGAGCTATCCGCGATCTTCCGGGAAATCTCAGACAGCCTGTGAATATTGGGGTTGTTCACGAGAATACGCGGATCCCGATTCCAATCCTCACCGAGTTCTTTGAATTCGGATCCGAGGGCTGCCCGCTCACGGTCGATTCTCTCAGGAAGGAAGGGATTGTAATAGGCAAGATCAACGATTCTCCGGGCCTGATCACGGGAGTTACGGGTAAAGATCTGTTTTGAGGATTTCATGTATTACGATAGAAACATACTATGCATTGAATGTACAATCCAGAAAATAAATTTTCATGGCATAGTGCCACAAAAGATTCTTATCCTATTCACAATCATCAGCTTGCGGTATTTATAAAAGATCTGGCACGCATGATGTTCGAGGTTTCGTGAGATTAACAAATAATGAACGAAACCATGAAAGACGATTCCTATATTCCTGATTTGAAAATACATTATGCGATTGCTGCGCTACTTGCTTGCCTGTTGTCATCACACCTCATCTTTGCAGGTGATGCCAGCGAGCAAGTCAGCGCGGGGATGGAGCAGAGTGCTGAAGGCAGTGCCAGGGTAATATCCGGGACACTGACCCTGGCCTCCGCCGCAGTTGCGGTCCCAGTATGGATGGCGGGCAGTTCACTGGAAGCCGTAGGCCATTCGACGGCCAAAGGAGCGGAGCAGATATGGGACTATGCCCGTCATGGGACACACAACCGGCCACGACTCAACCAGCGAATAAATACGGGGGGTAACCGGAATACGGAGGAAGCCTACGTAGCCAAGAAGGATCTGTCTCCCAAGGAAGCCCTTGAGTTGAGTATAAAGGAGGAGCAATAGTCCGATGAAAACAGCCGTCGCATTTATTATTATAGTTACAATTGCCTTCCGGCCGCTATTGGCCGAAGGCAGTGGAAAGAGCCAGACCGCACTGGAGCTTTATGGCGAAAAACGGATCCAAAACTGGGCTGAGGTTGTGAACAGGCATTTGGATGCGCGTGGAGTGAATGTTGCGATCGTGGCCCGTTGTGGAAGGGAGCGTGGAGACCTTCCCAGTGGCATTGACTTCACCCATGCGGGAATCGCTGTGTTTGAGGCAGTTAAGAATGCAGACGGTGAAATCTACTACACCTACACAGTCTATAACTTATACCAGGGTGCAGAAGGCCGGAAAGACCGTTCCCATCTGGTGCAGGATTTCATGTTCGACATGTGTGCAGGAGGTGTGGAACCCGAAATCGGGGTGATTGTGCCAACGGAGGGACTGCAACAGAGAATCCTGAAGGTTTTGAGATCGCCGGTCCGCACAGAACTGCACAACCCGGATTACAACCTTCTTGCCAATCCTTATGATAAACGATACGACAATTGCGTCAGTTATATTTTAAAACTTACCATGTCTGCAATTTACGCAACCGATGACGAGGATCGTATAGCACAAAACATACGGGACTATTATGTTGCGCAGGAAGTGGAACTGAATGGCCTGGAGCGCTTTGGTTCGAAATTCCTGAGTGGAGTCACGATGAAGGATCAGGACCGGACAGTCCAGACAGTGACATTCGGCTCCATAGGCAGATTTCTGGAAACTTATGACTTACAGAAGGAACGCTTTATTGTCGGGATGGCGGCTGAAGAAACTTCCCCAACACTGACAAATTGATTATTACGTAACATAAGATGAAACGTCTGCTAATACCTTCCCTGCTTATGTTGCTCCTGAATCAAGCGAGTGGCCAATGGGTCGATTACCTGGATTTTAATCCTCCGATTGGTTCGGCGATTACCCTTACAGGACCTCTTTCAGCGAGATCCGGGGGTATTACCCTGTCAGGAGAAGTAGTGATGGATATTAGTTTCAGTAACGGCCCAATCATCCACAACACTGAGACTTACATCGAGAGGTACGAATTTTCCCTCATTATAGAGGGATTCGGAACAAGCACGACGACTACAGACTACTATCACAGTTACGATTACGAGAATATCTATCTACACCGCATCGTTGATATTGAAAGTTTTCCTGATGAACCAACATATACATATACGCAGAGCTACCCTCAAACTCA
>CAYQCG010000051.1:0-8747 GCA_964415925.1 uncultured Puniceicoccaceae bacterium
CCGATTAATTTCCGAGGAATCCGGACTCCTCAGGGAAGTCGAAGCCAACGCTAAAAAACGCGCCACCGAAATCAAGAAAGCCTGGGACGAGCAGCGAGCTATCCGCGACGTCATGCTCTTCCTCCAGACCTACGGCGTCCCTACCCACCTCGGGTTGAAGCTAGTCCGCCAGTTCGGCAACCAGGCCCAGTGGGTCCTCAAGAACGACCCCTACCTCGCTGCCCGTGAAATCGAAGGCATCGGCTTCAAAACCGCTGACCGCATCGCCATGAACCTTGGTCTCGGCAACGATAGCATACCCCGGCTCGAAGCCGGTATCCTCCACAGTCTCAAAGAGCTCGAGACCGATGGTCACACCGGCAGCGGACGTACCGGCCTCATCGGTAAAGCTGCCGAGTTGCTTCAGGCACCCGTCGAAAAACTCGAAGAGCGACTCGACAACCTCATCGAACATAAAGCTGTCACACTCTCCGGACCGGAGAACTTCGTCCAGCTCATCGCCACCGAACGCGCCGAAGCAAAAATCGCACAGTCCCTCGAACACCTCCAAAAACACCGTAGTGTCCTGCCATCCATCCGGATCGACAAGGCCGTCGAGTGGGCGCAGGATCGCGCCGGATTTGCCTTTTCACCCGAGCAGGCCGACGCCATCCGTGCCGGGATCCGCTCCAAAGTCTCCATCCTCACCGGTGGACCCGGCACCGGTAAAACCACTATCCTCCGATCTGTCGTTGATATCCTCAAGGCCAAGAAAGTCAAAATCCTCCTCGCCGCTCCCACCGGTCGAGCCGCCCAGCGTATGAGCGAGTCCGCTCGCCACAGCGCCACCACACTGCACCGGCTCCTCCAGTTCGAGCCGGCCCTGGGGCGTTTCGCCATGAACGAGGACAAGCCCCTCAGTTGCGATTTTCTCATCGTCGATGAAGCTTCCATGCTCGACACCCGCCTCGCTGCCGCAGTCGTCCGCGCCCTCTCCGCCGGCAGTCATTTGATGCTTGTGGGCGACAGCGACCAGCTTCCCGCCGTCGGTGCCGGTAATGTCCTGGACGATCTCATTACCTGCCAGCGCTTTGAGGTCACCCAGCTGCGCAAGATCCACCGCCAGCGCGGGCGCAGCGCTATCGTCGAAACTGCCCACGCGATCCTCCACGGCAACCCTTCCACTCCCCCCTGGAAAGAACAGGCTAGTCTCGATCCTGCCAGCGAGCTCGAGTTCTTCCTCTCCGCCGAACCCGAAGCATGTATGCAATCCGTTATCCGGTTGGCCACAACCCTCCGTCAACAGGGACAGGAAGACGTCCAGGTCATCGCCCCCATGCACCGCGGAACCGTTGGTATCCAGAACCTCAACCGCGAGCTCCAGCAGGCGCTCAATCCGGAGGGCAAATCCATCCAGTCCGGTTACAACACCTTCCGCATTGGCGATCGCATCATTCAGAGCCGCAACAACCACGAGAAAGGCGTCTTCAACGGCGATATTGGCACCGTCACCCACATCAACGCCGAGGCCGGCACCATCGCCGCCCAGTTCGACCGACGCACAGTTGACTTCGAACGCCTTGAGATGACCGACCTCTCCCTCGCCTACGCCATCAGCGTCCACAAGAGCCAGGGCTCGGAATTCCATACCGTCATCCTGCCCCTCCTCAAGCAGCACTACATGCTCCTTCAGCGTAACCTCCTTTATACCGGACTCACCCGCGGCAAACGCAAAGTCATCATCGTCGGCGACCCCAAAGCTTACGCCATGGCCGTTCGTAACCGAGAAGCCGCCCTACGCCACACCGACCTCAAGCGCAAAGTCCAGCTTTTGCTCGAACCGGTCGTCTAACGCTCTAGACCGCAACAATAGAGGGCTGCATCGTCATAGGTAGTAGCACTTATTAAAAAAATAAGTAAAAAACCCCAAAAAAGGGTTGATCCGGCATACACCACAAAGTATACATGTGGATATTGAGTGATTTAACATCTCATACGACCTCTCATTCAACTTACAGCCATAACAAATAACACCATGATGCCTAAAAATATAAACATATCGAAAATACTGTTAGGCCTTTCTGCCCTGACTTTAACCTCCTCACTGTCAGCCCAGTTTGTAAACGTTCGCATCGGGGATGCCGACGGTTTTGGCTACGGTGACGCTGCTGGTTTTAATGCCGCTAACGGTGGCCCTGCCAACATTGCTTTCGGGGGCAACCTGACCAACGGTGATTTCCTTCCTGACCTCGACGGTGATGGAATTGTCGCTACTGGTAATGATGACGACTTTGACAATCGGCTCGGTGAAACAATTTCCGCCATTGGCGCCACTGTGGATCAGACCAATTCCACTGGCGAAGAATTTACCGACATTTCACTCTCCACCAGCTATGACACAAGCAAGGCTTTTAATAAAGTTTATAACGCGAATACCGATACCTTTGGTAGTGGTGGACCGTTTCCAGGAGATGGTGATCCAGATACCCTCTCGAACCAGCCCGGGTTTGTCTTTGATTTCGATGTTGCAGTGGCGGATATTCTGGCCGATACCGACATCTTCTTCAACATGTTGTTCGGTGATTATGATGTCACACCTGCACAAATACAGTTTAATTTTGCATCCTCTGCCTCCAAGACCCTTTCAGTGACGCCTCAGGGTGGCGGTGAAGACGGCCTCATACAGGATGCGTTTATCGAACTCGATTTTGACGACGTCTTTAATGCTCCAGTAGGTGGCTTCTACAATGGTTACGTTGAAGTCAATTTCCTTGCACCCAACGAACCCTACACCGCTTTTGACTTCGTTGAGCTCAGCGTAACGCCCATCCCGGAACCGGCCACCAACGCCCTCATCGCCTTCCTCGGCCTCTCCGCGTTCATCTGGTACCGCCGCCGCAAGTAAGTCTCGCACTTACAGCGATCTTTTTTGATCTTTAAACCCGCCCCGCAGAAGGGCGGGTTTATTTTTATTCTCTGTTCAGGTTTATCACTCCCTTCCTGTCCTTTAGTCGGTAACTGTTAATACAGGAAATTAGCTTGTGTTATGCTCAATAGCCTGAAAGTATTGTGAATTGATCAGCATTTTGGATGTCGGGTTAGTCCGTTTACTCCGGAAAGCGAGTCTCTTTTTTGTTCAGCTGTCAGGCGTGGGAATATTCCCTGCCGTCAGGCTGGTTTCCTGAAGGAATCTCCATCGATGAGTGATTACTTTAGGCCGTAATCTACATCATCGTATCAGAATAATTAATACCCGCGGTATACACACCAGCGGTAATGCAAGTATATGACCACTCAAGATTCTTTCGAGTCGTTGCCTCTGGCACCGGCCATTAAACGCGTTCTTCAAGACAGGGGCTACACCCAGCCCTCTCCCATCCAGGCTCAGGCCATTCCGCACATCCTGGAAGGACGCGACATCCTCGGCTCCGCCCAGACCGGCACTGGCAAGACCGCCGCCTTTGCCCTGCCCATCCTGCACCGCCTCCAGGCCGAACCCTGCGGCCTCTACCGCAACGGCATGCGCACCCTCGTCCTCACACCCACCCGGGAGCTCGCCCTTCAGGTCTCCAAGAATTACCGGGACTACGGCCGCCAGCTCAAGCTCAGCGTCTCAGAAGTCTACGGTGGTGTCGGACAAACCAGTCAGGTCAAAGCCCTGCGCCGCGGTCTCGACATCCTCGTTGCCACTCCGGGACGTCTGCTCGATTTGCATGAGCAGGGGCACATCGACTTCAGCCACGTCCAGCATTTCATTGTCGACGAGGCCGACCGCATGCTCGATATGGGCTTCATCCACGACATCCGCAAGGTCCTCAGGCAACTTCCCCAACAAAGACAGTCGCTCTTCTTCTCCGCTACACTCTCCAGGGACATCACGCGCCTCGCCTCCGAAATCCTGACGAATCCACAGGAAATCCGCATTGCCCCGAAGCAAACCACCGCCGAAGCCGTCGACCACAGCCTCTACTTCCTCCAGCGCGAAAACAAGGTCAGCCTGCTCGATTCCCTTCTTTCCGAGCAAAAAGAGAAGGACGGTAAAAACCTCACCCTCGTTTTCAGCCGCACCAAGCACGGAGCCGACCGGCTTGTCCGGCAAATGGGCCAGGCGGGTCTCCGTGCTGAATCCATCCATGGTAACAAAAGCCAGGGCGCCCGGCAACGTGCTCTCGAAAACTTCCGGCGTCAGCGCACCCCCATTCTGGTCGCCACCGACGTTGCCTCCCGTGGTATCGATGTGAAAGACATTACCCTCGTCGTCAATTTTGATATCCCCAACGAGGCCGAAGCCTACGTCCACCGTATCGGGCGGACCGCCCGCGCCGGTGCCATGGGTCGCGCCGTATCCTTCTGCACCATCGAGGAACTCAACGACCTCCGCCAGATCGAACGCCTCATCGCTAAGCAAATCCCCATCTATGAAGGCCACGAATACCACTGCGAACGCACCGCCTCACGCCACGCCGAAGGGCCTCAGCACTCCCGCCAGAACAAGTTCCAGGGCAATGGCCGCTCCCGATCCTTCAGCAAACGTCGATTCGCCAAACAGCGGTAACAAGGCAAATCTTCTCTAATTCTGTGATTTAATACCTGTAGGTGCAGACGGTCACCTAACCTCTGCACCTTCGCCGTTTTTTCAATGTTACCAGTAAAGCCAGACCACCCATGACAAGAACATAGGTGGAAGGCTCGGGAACAGGTTGCAGGCTCGTGACTCGGAAACCGATTGTGTTGGCGTGGAGGGTGGTTTGGATATTGGTGCTGTCAACAGAGCGAATGCCAACTGCCCCACTCGAATACCATCCCCCCCGTATTTCGACTAAGTTACTCACTGCAAACAACCCGTTATCGACCATCTCCCCTACATTACCGCTCTGGTCAAACGTCCCGTAATAGCTGCTTGCTAGCGTGTAACCCCCTGTAACAGTGACATCACCCACCGCATTCCCATAATTTGCACTACTCGCGTTGTTGCTGTTCGGAGTTGTTGCCGTTGGTGGTCCATCGCTGCGGGTTGCATAGAGCCAGTAATTATCCGACGGTCCACCGGGACCCGGATCGTAGTAGGCTGCTTTATACCATTCTCCTTCGCTCGCAATCGCTACTCCGTTTTGACCCGAACTGAAATCCAGTAAACGAGACGCGCTGACAGGATTTGTCACCCCATTGAGAAAATACATCCCTGTCTCCGTCGTAGTCAGGTCCTGCGTTCCCGTCGGCTGCCCGTTGGTCAGCCAGTTGGCAAAGCGCGCCGCATCCCAATAAATTACATAATTTACCGGTGCATTTGGGTTACTTGTCGAGTAGGTGAAACTGCCGCTGTCCCCAATCCTGCTTATTTCCATAAGATTGTTAAACAGTTCATGCGTATCAGTCGCCGCCACCGAGTTTAGGAAGGCTGTATACTGGCCATTCGTCACTTCGGTAGTGCCTATCCGGTATCCATACGTAACCGATCCAATACCTGATCCGTTGGAATCATTCGGATTAGTGAAATCACCCACCAGCACCGTCGGTATCGATATTTGTGCATTAAGAACACACGCACTGACACACAATGCGTAAATCACAGGCAGCAACTGGATTTGCCTGAACATGCAGACGTTATATAAGGTAGTCTATTACGGTCTATCAATTAAATTTACCTCACTGCCTGATCATATAACCTTTCCGTAACATTTCCACCGTCCCGACAAACCTTCACTATTTTTCTGTCGACCTGCTTTTTCATCGATTATTTCCTCACACCCAATATCCTGTCATCGTTTTCATTGATTCTACCTGCACACAACCCCTTCACCTGAAATACAGGCCATACCATGCAACGTGTTCCTGCCCTCTGCCTCTTCCTGGCCATCGCCTTCGCTCTCGATGCCACTGCAGCCATCCGCTACGACAAATCCATCCCTCAGCTCGGGTTCGCCGCTGACGCCGTCAACTCCGCCCTGCAGGGCCGCCAGGCTACCGTCGTCTTCGATCTCCTGCCCGATACGTCCCGGCCCGAAGCCTTCAGCATCTCCGTCGACGGCCACCACACCTTCCGCGTCGTTGGCAGCGACCCGGCCGGCGCCATGTACGGCGGCCTCGAACTCGCCGAGATGATCCGCATCGGTGGACTCGACGGTGTCCGGCCCGTCACTCAGTCCCCCTACATGGGCATGCGCGGGATCAAGTTCAACATCCCCCTCGATGTCCGCACTCCCAGCTACTCCGACCTCGGTGATGCCGGGCAGCACAACATCCAGCACGTCTGGGACTTCGCCTTCTGGAAGTCCTTTATCGATGAGGCCGCCAGCCACCGCTACAATTACATCTCGCTCTGGAACCTCCACCCCTTCCCCTCCCTCGTCAAGCTCCCGCAATATCCGGATATCGCGCTCGATGACGTCAAGCGCGCAGTCGACCTCGAAAGGAAATTCTACGACAACGGTCGCGGACAGAACCAGGACATCCCCGAGATCATGGACGACCTCGAAACCGTCCATCGTATGTCCATTGAGGACAAGATCGAATTCTGGAAAAAGGTCATGCGCTACGGCAAGTCACGTAATATCGATTTCTATTTCGTCACCTGGAACGTCTTTGACTACGGCATCGACGGTAAATACGGCATCACCGACGACCTCGACAATCCCGCCACCGTCGACTATTTCCGCAATAGCGTCAGTCGACTCTTTCTCACTTACCCCGACCTCAAAGGCATCGGCATCACCACCGGCGAGAACATGCACGACGCCTCCAATCAGGAAAAAGAGGACTGGATGCTCGAAACCTACGGCAAGGGCGTCCTTGATGTCGTCAGGCAGCAGCCCGGACGAGAGATCACCTTTCTCCACCGCCAGCACCAGGCCGGCGCCGGCGCCATCGCCGAAACCTTCCGGCCGCTTATCGACCACCCCGGTGTCGACTTCATCTTCAGCTACAAATACGCCAAGGCCCACGCCTACAGTTCCACCCGCCAGCCCTTCTATAAGTCCTTCGCCGAGGAGATTGCCGGACATGATCGAGACCTCAAAACCATCTGGACCATGCGTAACGACAGCACCTACCTCTTCCGCTGGGCCGCCCCCGATTTCCTCCGCGAATTCGTCCGGAATGTCCCCATCGAACTCACCCGTGGCTACTACTTTGGCTCCGACGGATGGATCTGGGGCAGGGAATTTATCCGCAACGACTTCGACGGACCGCGCGATATCGAGATCAGAAAACACTGGTTCCAGTGGATGCTCTGGGGACGCTTCGCCTACGATCCGCATATTCCCAACGAGCGCTTCATTCGTATCCTCCAGGCACGCTTCCCCCGTGTTAACTGCGCCAGGTTGCTCGAGGCCTGGCAAAGCGCATCCATGGTCTACCCACTCGTCACCGGCTTTCACTGGGGAGTGCTCGACTACCTCTGGTATCCCGAGGCTTGCATCGGTTTCCCCAGGGCCGCTGGCACCGAAACAGGGTTCAACGACGTAAACAGCTTCATCACAAAAAAAGTGCACCCGGGCTCCGGTTATACCTCCATCCCCGATTATGTGGAACAAATCAGGAACGGACAGTCCTTCACCGGCACCGGCCCCCTCGATGTATCCGCAGAATTGTTACAGAATGCGGATATTGCTTTCGCCTTGCTGCGCTCTTTCGATGCCGGGGAGAATGACGAGCTCCGGGAAACCCTGGCCGATATCGAAGCCATGGCATACCTCAGCCGCTACTACGGGCACAAGATCGCCGGTTCCACCTGGCTTCACTCCTACCGGGTAATGGGTGACAATACTCTCCAGGCAAAAGCCGTTTCCGCACTCGAAAAAGCCGCCGTAGCCTGGGAAGCCTACACCGCCAATATCCTCCAGCGCTATCAGAACCCGCTATGGCTGGTCCGCATCCGCACCGGCGTCGTTGACTTCAGCCAAATCACCCACTGGGTCCACCACGACATCGACATCGCCAGACAAGCAACCTCCGGCCCCAAGGGCCTCATGTCCTCATTCTAATCAATGCCATCAGAGGACGAGGCCTTTTCCTCTTTAACTAGAAGAACGCGTACTCCCGCCACCGCGGCCTTGAATATACCGAACGTCTTTACCCGCGGCGCCCCATCCTCGATACAGCTCTCTATGTTTCGCTGGTGGTTCGCGTCGTAGTAAAACAACTTGTCAAAGAACGTTGGCTAACGGTTTCCTAAATGTTCTGAATAATCAAGACATAGCTTGAGGGGTCGCAATCCTAACCGAGTTAGCGCGGGGTGTTCAGGGTTAAAGAGACCATCGAACACGAATGCAGGTTCACCGGGACAGTGCCACGTGGCGGGCTCGGCATTGGATTGTTCAGTCAGATGTAGGTGAGTTTAGCTCCTGCAATACGGAGGGTTCGTAGCCGAGAAGCTCCTCAACGCGCAAAAAATCCTAACGCCCGGCGGGCCAACGCAAAAAACTGGCACGCCCTAGGCTATGGTTGGCCTGTAGGTTCATTCCTTGCTGCTCGATAAATCCCGCAATTTCGTCGCCGAGTTCAACACTCGTGTTCTTCTTGGGCATAACGCGAAAATACCAATATCTACCAAATACTGGCAGGCATGCATTCCACCCGTTCGCTTTTCACTTGCTGGCCCGTAAAACTCGCCTACACTGATTCTAACAGTTAAGGGGAGCCCCGGCGCGGGCTGAGAGTGAGGCACGTTCCGCAGCAGCCCCTCCACAACTGACGCGGGACATGCCGCCGTAGGGAAAACGACACACCCACAGCCGATCTGCCTAAGGCGCCCCGCGCACCTCACCGAC